>JAFWKS010000020.1 GCA_017511325.1 Erysipelotrichaceae bacterium | reverse complement strand
TCTTCAGGAACTTTGATAAGACCTAAATTAGATAAAGTGTTGCCGATGATACTGTTACCCAGATAGCCGTATACGCTTTGAACGATCGGGACCTTGATAAAAAGCGGCAGATAGGTCAGGGATTTGATGATCTTTCTGGTCGTCATCATCATGTGATTCATCTCTTCCTGAGTGCCCTTTTCTCTGATCTGCTTCCCTGCCTCTTTGATCAGAGATTCTTTATCATCTATATCGGCAATATCCATGGTCAGATTGAAATACATCGCATAGTTTCTCAGGGTCTTTGAACCGTTGAACTTGCGCATGTTGATTGGGATCTGGATATTGAAAACACCTTTTTTGGCTGAGATGCATTTTTTTGCCGCCAGGAACATTATAGCGGTCAGATATGAAGTGATCGTCGCATCATACCTGTGAGCGATCTTTTTGAGCTCGTCTGTATCCATAACATAGTGCATGATCCTGTTCACGTTGAGGCTGCTCAGTTTTCCATCCAGCTGCAAAGACTTCTTATCCACGAATGTCGACATATCGCTTTTGCCTTGCGCATTCGCAAATTCGTTGACCTGTTCTGCATTGTCCACCGGTCCATTGATGTCAAGGACACCTTCCTCATTCGGAACATCTATCTGTTTAAGTCTTAAATACTCTGCTGTCAGCGTCTTTAGAAAACTCATTCCGCCGATGCCGTCAGTCAACACATGGAAGAATTCCACACTGATCCTTTTCTTATAGTAAAGGACTCTAAAAGAGCCCATTGTCCTGCGGGTTATAGATATCGGTTTACAGGGAATATCCTTTTCTTCTTCAATCAGATGGATATTGCAGGTAGTCTCCAGATAATGCCAGAAAAAACCGTTCTTGATGATCGATGCAAACAGTGGAAAACGTTTGATCGTGAAATCCAAAGCCAGCTGCAGCAGACACGGTTCTATATCTTCTTTAAGTTCGACAGAGAGTCGAAACATCGGCATCTGGCCGAATTTCATGCCTAAAGGATAAATGATCGCTGCATTATCAAGACTTACGTATTGTCTTTTACCTTGCTGATAAAAATCACCGATGTTTTCTATATTCAGGATCTCGATGATCTTTTCTGCAGTAAAACCGTGATCCTGATAATATTCAAAGCCTTTTGCAAAATGACTTATAAGCAATGCTTTTGAAAAGATTGGAAGATCTATCTTATTCTCAAGCTGATTAAAAAAATCTTCGATAGCTTTCTTATCCGAAATCTGAAGACCTCCAGTAAGATTATCAATCTGCATCAGCTTCTTTTTCTTGCCCATGTTCTCTAAATAAAAATGGCGGCCCCAACAGGAATCGAACCTGTAACTATCCCTTAGGAGGGGATTGTTTGATCCATTAGACTATGGGGCCACATAAACATTATAACAAAAAAAGAAAATAGGCATTAACCTATTCTCATTTATAAAGGATTAAAATGAAAAACTTTTTACACTTTTAATATACATTTCTTTTGTGAAAACTGTGTGAAATCTTTTTCATTTTTATGTAAATATTTTCAATACTCTATTTAAGCCGTTTGAACTGCTTTTCATAGAGTTCAGTATATACGCCATTGAGTTTGATAAGATCCTCGTGTTTGCCTCTTTCAACGATCATGCCGTCCTTGATGACCATGATCTCATCAGCGATCAGAACTGTCGAAAGTCTGTGAGCGATAAGGATCGAAGTGCGTTCTTCGATCAGAGGCTCGATCGCTGACTGGATCAGATCTTCAGATATCGTATCCAGAGCTGATGTAGCTTCGTCAAAGATCATTACCGCCGGATCCTTTAACAGTACTCTTGCGATTGAAATACGCTGTTTCTCGCCTCCTGAAAGTTTCAGGCCTCTGTTTCCTACCAGAGTGTCATAGCCATCAGGCTGCTCAATGATGAAATCATGGATGTTGGCCTTTTTGCAGGCATCATAGATCTCTTCCATCGTCGCATCAGGTTTGGCATAAAGCAGATTGTCTTTTATCGAACCAGAGAACAGATATGTCTCTTGCGAGACCAGGCCAACTTCGCTTCTTAGCCAGCTTAGGTCAAGATCTCTTACATCATAGCCATCAAACTGTACCGATCCACTGTCGACATCATAAAGCCGAGGTATCAGGTTGACGATCGTCGATTTGCCTGAACCCGAAGGTCCGACAAATGCGATGCATTTGCCCGATTCAAGATTGAAATCGATATCCTTCAGGATCTGCCTGTCAGGATTGTATGAGAAATTGACATGGTTGAACTTTATATCGCCCTTTACCGTTTCTGGCCTGATCGGGTTTTCCTTTTCAGCTATCTCCGGTTTCATGTCGAAATAATCGAAGATCCTAGTGAAATTAGCCATCGATCTTATCCAGTCAACACCAATCGACATCAGCGAGTTTACCGGTCCATACATCCTGCTGAGCAAAGAGACCATGACAGTTATATCGCCGACTGTAAGATCAGCATCGTATTTCATCATCAGGATACCGCCAGCCAGGTATATCAGCATCGGTCCAAAGGATGTGAAAGTAGTCATCATCATCCTGAACCAGCGTCCAGCCATCGATTCCTTGATGTTTAATTTGATCATCTTTTCATTGCTGGCACGATATTTTTCATATTCAGTCTCTTCCGCATTGAACAGTTTGACAAGCAGCTGTCCCGAAACAGAAAGTGTCTCATTCAAAATGCCGTTTATTTCATCCCTCGCCTCCTGGGCTTCCCTGGTCAAAGACCATCTTCTTTTTCCTGCCATCCTGGTCGGAAGAGAAAGCAACGGAACGATCAGTAAGGATAAGGTTGCCAGTATCGCATTGCGGTTATACATGGCAACTAAGGCCGCGATCAGTGTTATGACATTTGACAGGATCGAAGAAAAAGTATTCGTGATGATCTGCTGTACACCGGAAATATCATCAGTCATCCTGGTGATGATATCACCCTGATTGTTTTCGGTAAAGAAACGGTTGGACATCTTCAAAAGATGTCTGAACATCTGATTGCGCATATCATAGGTGATATGCTGAGCGATCCATGAATTGATATAGTTCTGAAAGACACCGATCAGATTTGATCCGATCTTCAGCAAGAACGAAATGATGATCAGCCTGATGAGCACTTCCATGGAACGGCCAATAAGACCGTCGTCGACGATCTTTCCAGTCAGGATGGATGGATACATATCCAGAACTGATGAAACGCCTATGGACAATAAAGCCAGGATCAGCTGGACCTTATATGGTGAAAGGTATGAAAAAACCCGCTTCAGTAAAGGCCATGTTACCTTTGGCGCCTGAGCCTTTTCCTCATCGGATAGAAATCTGTTCATTCCTCTTCCTGGTCCTGGTGGCATATTAATTAATAAAAATATATCACAAAAAAAGCGGTCTTTGTATAAAACCGCTTCTTTATCTTATCCGTTTAATGTCTCTAGTACATTCCGCCCATACCGCCGGCTGGCATAGCTGGTTCCGGTTCCTTGATGGTACCAACTGCAGCTTCGGTCGTGATCAGCAGACCGGCGATCGATGCAGCATTGAGCAATGCTGATCTTGTAACCTTACATGGATCTACGATACCGGCCTTGAACATATCGACCCATTCGCCGTTCTTGGCATCAAAGCCGACATTTGACTTCTGAGTAAGCTGTGTATCTACGATAGCCTTGCCGTCATGTCCGGCATTCTCAGCGATCTGATACAGAGGCTGGCTCAAAGCATCAAAGACGATATTGATACCCTTCTGGACATCATCGACATCGGATGTAACTTTGCCCTTAAGATCCTTGTATATAGACATCAGAGCACAGCCACCGCCGGAAACGATACCTTCTTCGATTGCTGCTCTGGTTGCGTTCAAGGCATCTTCGATTCTCAGTTTCTTTTCCTTAAGTTCAGTTTCAGTAGTAGCACCGACCTTGATTACAGCTACACCGTCAGAGAGCTTAGCTAAACGTTCTTTCAGCTTATCCTTGTCATATGAAGATGTTGTATGTTCGATCGCAGTAGAGATCTCCGCGATTCTTTCCTTAAGAGCCTTCTTTGAACCAGTGCCATCAATGATAGTCGTACTGTCTTTTTCAACGATGACCTTCTTGGCTGAACCAAGATCCTTCATCGTCAGATCCTTCAGCTGCATGCCCAGATCTTTGGAAACAAACTTGGCACCAGTAAGGATAGCGATATCCTGCAGGTTGGCCTTCTGGTTGTCACCAAAGCCAGGAGCCTTGGTAGCTACGACATTGAATGTACCTCTGAGCTTGTTGACGATCAATGTCGAAACGACTTCGTTCTCAAGATCATCCGCAATTATCAGCAATGGCTTGTTTGCCTGCACGATCTGTTCAAGAAGCGGCAGGACTTCCTGAATAGTTGTGATCTTCTGATCAGTGACCAGGATCGCAGGGTTTTCCATTTCAACATTCATCTTTTCTCTGTCAGAGACCATGTATGGTGAAATATAGCCCTTATCATATTTAAGACCTTCAGTTACTTCAAGGGAAGTATCGAAGCCCTTTGATTCATCAACATTGATGACACCGTTCTTGCCCACTTTATCCATAGCTTCAGAAACGATCTTGCCGATCTCCTGTGAGCCTGAAGAAATAGCTGCAACATTGGCGATCTCGGCTGAAGAGTCGATCTTTCTGGCGCTGTCAAGCAGCTTTTCTGCAACTTTCTTTGAAGCGATCTCAATGCCTTCTCTAAGCATTACCGGGTTGGCACCTTTTTCAACAGCATCAAGTCCGGAATGGATCATAGACTGCGCAAGAAGTGTCGCGGTAGTCGTGCCGTCACCTGCAGAATCGTTGGTGTGGTTGGCAACTTCGTAGATCATCTTGGCGCCCATGTTTTCAAATGTGTCTTCAAGTTCGATCTCTTTGGCGATCGTAACGCCATCGTTGACGATCATTGGTGAGCCATAACCCTTATCCAGTACGACATTTCTGCCCTTAGGACCTAAGGTGATCTTTACGGCATCAGCCAGTGTATCAACACCTTTTAAGACGGAATCTCTGGCGTCTTTTGAATATTTAACTATTTTTGCCATAAATCATTATCCTCCTACTTTACAACAGCCAAGATATCCTCGGCTTTAATCAGAATATATTCCTCGTCGCCGTCCTTGATGTCGGTTCCCGAATACTTCTTATACATAACTTTGTCACCTTTTTTCAAAGGCATTTCATAAACTTTATCGTCTACTTTCACTTCCTTGCAGCCGCTGACTTCAGCAACAACCGCATAGTCTTCTTTTTCTTCTTTCTGCGTTATGATGATACCGCTGTCAGTCTTGTTGGAAGCTTCAACTTTTTTTAATAATACATTGTTATATAATGGTTTGATCATTTTTCTAACCTCCTACATATAACTATTATAATCATTTATAGCACTCAGTCAATAAGAGTGCTAAACATTAGCACACTTTTATCACTCATCAAAAAAAGGCTTTTTTCAAGCCTTAGTTGCAACCTAGTATCTTAATTAAAACCACATTGAGATATGTGAATCCTTCAAGCGGATAATCCTTCATGTCGATGGAATTTGAATGGACCAGGATATGGCCATCCACTACCTTTGAAACGATCATCGTATGAGACAAAGATCCGTTTCCAACGATGATAAGATCGCCAGGCTGTGCATAGTACAGATTGGCGTTCACATCAGTCACAAGGCCATTTCCCTCATTATTCAATGCGTAGTTATAGAAATAATCAACACCGACCCAGGACCTCGTACGGCCCTGTTTTATCTCTTCACCGTTTATTTCAGGCTCATATTCAGGATCTTCGACATAGCACTTCCATTGAAGATCGCCGCTGTAGTCCATCTCCATGCCTCCGGCCAGAAGGGATTGGGAAGCATAGTTCTGACAGTTGCCACCTTCATCGGTGAAGTTGTACCATTCCCTGTTTCTTTCGTGGTAATACTTATCCGCATAGGCTACAGCTGCATCGCGATCATACGGGATCCTGAAAGTCTTTGTGCTGCTGTAGGGTTTTGAAAAAGCTTTAACCTTGAGCACTTCCTCGTTGTAGGCAAACATGTCTTTAAGTTCTTTTTGAAAATAATCATATTTTCTTTCCACATCAGCTATATTTTCGCTTCCTTCATAAAGGCATAGATAATAGCCCTGATATTTCACAAGATCTTGAATCCTGTATTCACCATCTTTTTCAATGATCGTGAAATAGCTGTCTATGTCATAGGCACTTGATTCAAGGCCGTTAAGAAACGCAAAACTGAAATAATCATCTTCAAAAACAGAAACCTTATAGGTATCGCCTTGCTTTTCATAGTTCAAGACTTTCAGATCATAGTGAGCCTTATTTAATGAAAAATCAAAATCGAACATCTTGCGATAGTCTATTACGATCCTCATGGCTTTATCAGTGATATCAGCCATCATCTCATTAGAAAAAAGCACAGAAGTATCCACCGTTTCCAAAGTATAGAGGCTCTTATAATAAGCATCCATATAATCGATGATGACTTTCATGACAGCTTCCGGAACATTGTGGCTGTCATCGAGTTTTCCTAAAAAGGAATCAGGCATCACGTTGACGACAGGTACTGGTTCTTCTTTGGTCTCAGGTCCTTCTTTTCTTCTTTTCGCTCCTATCGATCCGATCAGGATGAGCAGAGTCATTGTTGAAAGAAGTGCGACCATCAGTAATCGGTTTTTGATCTTCATGACAAATATAATTATAACCTAAGAGTCAAAAAATGACTGAGCTGTGAAGCTCAGTCACATTTAAATCTTACTTATGTTTCTCAAGATATTCGATGATCTCCACGGCATTGGTCGCCGCACCTTTTCTGATCTGATCACCGCAGCACCACAGATTGATGCCCTTATTATTGCACAGATCTTTCCTAAGTCTTCCAACATAGACGATATCCTTGTCTGATACTTCAGCCTGGGTAGGAATATCATCCCTGTATTCAACATTTTCAAATTCATCTATGGCTTTTCTGACATCTTTCAGATCCAGCTCTTCTTGAGTCACAAGATCGACACTGATCGCATGACTGCGGTATAC
>JAFWKS010000271.1 GCA_017511325.1 Erysipelotrichaceae bacterium | reverse complement strand
TCATCATCTTCCTGAATATAGAAATCATTGAGATCGATGTGTGGCCTTAAACCCGCAAAGGTATGGATCATCTTGTTGTAAGGAATGTTCTTCATCGTCTTGTTTATCTCGCGCCTGATGTAATCCAGGCCGTCACTGGTCGTGTTGTCATCCTTGTCAGCCGTAAAATCGGAGTTAGGGCCAAGCAGCACATTTCCATGAACGGTCGGCACAGCCAGAACGCCCTTGCCTTTAATGCTAGGGGTCGGATAGATGACATGTTTTACATATGTACCGTTAAGACGGTCAAAAACAAAATACTCACCTTTTCGTGCTTCGACTTTATAAGGTGAAACTCTGAGCATATTGGTGATGTCGTCAACATGTACGCCAGCACAGTTGACCAGCACTTTAGTTTCTACATCGTCGTTGACGATGAATCTGTCTTCCTGTTTTCTGATACTTTCTACTTTATAGCCAAGCCTTAGTTCCACGCCATTAAGCATCGCCTCTTCGATAGCGGCAATGGTGACTTCCCATGGACAGATGATGCCTGTCGTAGGAAGGCTCAGCGCTTTTGTTACTTTGTCGGAAAGATTAGGTTCATGGACCCTGGCTGTATCGCCATCCATGATTTCATATGGGATCTTGCGGTCTTCACAGTTCTTGATCAGACCATCCAAAGTCTCTTCTTCCTCTTTGGAAGTAGCTACAACATAGGCACCTGTTGGTACATATTCAACCTGCAGCTGCCTGCACAGATCGGGAAACATACGGTTGCCTAAAAGATTATATTTCGCCTTCAAAGTGCCCGGTTTTGGGTCATGTCCCGAGTGCACCATGGCTGAATTAGCCCCAGTCGCACCCTCAGCTACATCATTCTCCTTTCCAGAACCAAAACCTTCAGGTTGAATTTGCTCAGGTCGTGAGCGATCAGTGAGCCAATAATCCCGGCTCCAATTATTGTGATATCATACATCAATATTATTATAGAATATTAACAGGCGCTCCGAGATGGAAAAAGCAGAAAAGAAAGCATACAAACTGATCTTCATCGATATGGATGGAACTTTATATGATATGGAAGATATGGTCATTGACGGATATAATTCAGCTCTTGACTATCTTGTAGACTATCAGGGTTTTTCATCTGAAGAAGCAGAACTCCTGTTAAAAGAAAACCACATTTACCCTTATGTCAGTGAAGATGCCTGCTCAGCGACTGCTTTTTTCATGAGCCGTGGCTATGATGTCAAAGAATGGGATCAGAAACGCAGCGAGAATTTCAACTGCCAGCCGATCGATATAAACAAGGCCATGAAACTGCAAAGTCTAAGAAGGCTATCTGAGAGCGCAGCACTGGTGCTTCTTACAAACAACACCCTGAAAAATGTAAAACGTGTACTGCACCATCTGCATATTCCCGAGGATGTCTTTACAGAGATCTTCTGCAACGAAAAGGAAAACAAAACACCATCAAAGAAACCATTGATGGAACAGCTCATGACAAAATACCAGGCAAGACCTGAAGAAACGCTTTCGATCGGAGACAGATACAATGTCGATGGAAAACCGCTTGTTGAACTGGGTGGCGATGCATTGATCATCAGAAGACCGCAGTTTATTGAAGAGTATCTGAACGATAAAGAAAAAGACATCCATTACGTTTTTTATGAAGGAAGAAACCACTGATCATAAGAAGACGATATAATCTGCTTCTTGTGTTACAATGGCCTTGAAAGAAGGTATATACCAATGAAATCATTTCGCTGCGTTGTAGAAAACCCGATGGGCATCCACGCCAGACCGGCTGCTCAGATCGCTCAGCTCTGCGTGGGTTTAAGAAACACAGTCACTATTGAATGCAACGGCAAAACCGCCAATGGCAGTGATGTCTTGCAGATCCTGTCACTGAATGCCAGGAAAAACGACCCTTTGACCATTACGGTCGATGGCCCCGATGAAGAAAATGTCGTCAATACGCTCAAGGAAGCTATATGTGCTACTGACTTTATCGATGAAGAAGAAGTAAAGATACTTAAAGTCGCATTTTTCAACACCAAAGACTATGACAGGCTCTTCTTCTCGAAGCTGCAGGAAGAAAAAGGCCCTGGCACCTATAACGTCGATATCAAATATCTTGAATCAAGACTTACCCCGGAAACAGCATCCCTGGCCAAGGGCTATGATGCGGTGTGCATCTTCGTAAATGATGAAGCTCCGGCTGAAGTCATCGATATCCTCCATGAAGAAGGGATCAGGCTGATCCTGCTTAGATGTGCCGGTTTCAATAATGTTGATATCAAAAGATGTGCGCAGTACGGCATCAAGGTTGCCAGAGTTCCGGCCTATTCGCCTTATGCCGTGGCAGAACATGCCATGGCCATCATCCAGGAAGCCAACAGAAGATTGCACAAGGCTGACCGCAAAGTCAGGGAAAACAACTTTGCCCTGTCAGGACTTCTTGGTGTCGATCTGCACAACAAGGTCTGCGGTGTCATGGGTACAGGCAAGATCGGCGAATGTTTTGCCAGGATCGCCAAGGGTTACGGCATGAGCGTCTTAGGATGGGATGCCTATCCGAATAAAGCCCTGGAAGAGGAAGGTCTGCTTACATATGTAAGCAAGGATGAGCTGCTTTCCAAGGCAGATCTTATCTCGCTGCATGCACCGCTTATCATGGGTGAAAACGGAACATACCATCTTATCGACAAGGAAGCTATCGACAAGATGAAAGATTCGGTCATGCTGGTAAACACTGCCAGAGGACCGCTCATCGATGCCGAAGCACTGATCGCCGCCTTAAAGGAAGGCAAGTTCCAGGCTGTAGCTCTCGACGTCTATGAAGGTGAGGATGAAAACGTCTATACCGACAGATCTGATGAACCTCTGCCTCATTCGATAACCGCCAGACTGCAGATCTTCCCGCAGCTCGTCCTAACTTCGCATCAGGCCTTTTTTACCAGAGAAGCCATGCAGGCGATCGCTGTCGTCACAATGGAAAATGCCAAGAACTTCAATGAAGGAAAAGACCTTGGAAGCGCCGAAGTCAAAGCCAAATAAACTGATAATACATCATTAAGAAAAAAGCCCGTAAGCTTTGTGATTACGGACTTTTTTAATATATCTTCTTTATCTCACCTGTGATGCTGTAAGTATCGATGAACTCCTGCAGATCCTTTTCATTGTTTATCAGTATGACCTCTTCAAATCTTTCGCTCTTGCGATTGATGAAACCTGCAACTTTTTCTCCGGTGCAGATGCTTACCCTGATGGCCGGTTCCTTGATGCTTGGATCATAGATCTTTTTTTCGATCTTCCTTTTGAAAAACATCGTCTGTTCCTTCGATCAGATTTAAGAAAACAGAGATCGCTCTCTGTTTCTTTCTGATTTATTTTTTGGCGAACGCAACAGCGATCTGCGAAGCAACTTTTGCGTTGTTGTAAGCCAGCTGCAGATTGGAAGCTAAAGAATCACCACCGGTCAGATCCTTGATCGTCGCCAGCAGGAACGGAGTAGTAGCCTTGCCTTTGATGCCCTTTTCCTTAGCCATATCCAGAGCTTTATTTATGACTTCGTCAATCACCTTATGATCCATTGAATATTCATGAGGGATCGGATTGCCTACCAGGACACCGCCCTGTAAGCCGAGATCCCACTTAGTCTTCAGGATCTTTGCAACTTCTTCAGCATCCTTGACCTTGTAGTCAACACCAAAGCCGGAAGTTTCGCAATAGAAGCATGGGAAATCACTTGTCTGATAGCCCAACACCGGTACACCGAAGGTCTCAAGATATTCCAGAGTCAGTCCGATATCCAGGATAGACTTGCAGCCAGCGGAAACGACACAGACATTGGTATGAGCGAATTCCTGCAGGTCGGCAGAGATATCCATCGTCTCCTGAGCGCCTCTGTGAACACCGCCGATACCACCGGTCGCAAAGACTCTGATGCCTGCCAGATCAGCTATAAGCATTGTTGTCGCAACAGTCGTAGCAGCTGTCTGTCCGTTTGCCAGATATACCGCAACATCTCTTCTTGAAGCCTTGGCGATATTGTCAGCCTTGCACATGAGTTCCAGTTCTTCAGCATTAAGTCCGACCTTAAGCTTGCCGCCGATGATAGCCATAGTGGCCGGGATAGCACCTTCGCCTCTGACGACTTCTTCAACCTTGTGGGCGAATTCGATGTTTTCAGGATAAGGCATGCCATGTGAAAGGATCGTAGATTCTAAGGCAACGATCGGCTTGCCTGCCTTTATGGCTTCTTGGATCTCGGGGGTGATTGATAAGTAGTCTTTGTAGTTCATAGTTTTTTCTCCTTAATAATTTCTTCTAATAGATCGATCGAAAAGTTATCGTTAATCGTTTTTTCACTTCTGATAGCTGCAATACCGGCAGCTAATCCATAATCAATTGTATCATCTATATCCAGTCCGTTGACTTCACCATAGATCAGCGCTGACATCAATGCATCACCGGCTCCTGAAGCGTTGATCATCTGTTTTTCTTCCTTGAATTTTTTCTTGATCACCGTTTCCTTATCAGCGTATATGACGCCTTCCTTGCCTCTTGAGACGACGATCTTCTTCAAACCCTTACTGATCAGTTCCTTGCAGGCTTTGATGATCTCTTCTTCGCTCTTCAGTTTCTTTCCGTAAAGATTTTCAAGTTCCGAATGATTAGGCTTGATCAGATCGAAGTCCTTGACATATTTCTTGATCTTCAAAGCATAGTTGTCCGAGATCGGATCGATATAGATAGCTACCCTGTCTTTACAGATCCTGATGATCTCTTCGATCGTCTCATCAGGCAGCGAAGGATCGATGACTACAAGCCTGCTTCCCAGCAGAATGTGCTTCTTGCTGCTGATGAATTCTGCTGTGACGCTTTCCAGGATCGACATGTCACAAATCGCCAGATACATATCGTTGTTTTCATCCTGTATCTGCATGAAGATGCCGGATGAACGGTTCTTGATAAACAGTGAATCACTGATGTCGATGCCGCTGTTCTTGCATTCATCGACGATCATCTTGCCATAGCTGTCATCTGAATATGCGGTTATGAGTCGGCTGTTCCCGCCAAGCTTCACATAGTTGGAGATGATGTTGTGCATGACACCGCCGATTGAGCTTCTGATGTCAGCCGGATGGTCATAATGCGTTCTGATCTTGATCCGCGATTTTCCATATACATCGACATTGGCTGCGCCGATGCCGAGAACATACTGTTCATCAGCGACGATATAGCCTTTGCCCAACAGGTAACCCTGTTTCTGCAAAGACGAGATATGGACCGCGACCGTGCTTCGGGAAATATTCAGAAGATCAGCAATCTCACTTTGTTCAATAGTTGGATTATCCTTGATGATATCCAGGATCTCTTTTTCTTTATTTGTCATAATGTGTTTAGATATATAAACATCTGTTTATACAATTGTATTGTAGCACCTTCATAGAAAAAAACATATAAATAAGTGATAATTATATTGGAAAAGGAGAGAAAAACAATGCCATTATTCAGATGTACGGTCTGCGGCTATGAAGTAGAAGCAGAAAAAGCTCCTGAACAGTGCCCGGTATGCATGGTCGGTGCCGACATGTTCGAGGAAGTCAAAGAGGAAAAGAAAGAGGAAGAGTAGTATAAAGCAGCTATGGCTGCTTTATTATTGAATCATGAAACTGACAAAAGATAAGCTGTGCAAGATGTTTGATCATACCTTTCTCAAGGCTTATGCAACTAAAGCCGATTTTGAAAAGCTCTGCAATGAAGCCAGAACCTACGGTTTTGCCATGGTCGCGATAAACTCCTATCCTGTCAAGCTGTGCAAACAGCTGCTTAAGGGCACTGATGTCCATGTCGGAGCAGCGATCGCTTTTCCGCTCGGTCAGATGAGTATCGAGGCAAAACGCATGGAAGCCGAGCTGGCGATCGAAGACGGAGCCGATGAGATCGACTATGTGCTCAATATAGGCAAAGTCAAGGAACACGATTATGACTACATCAAAGAGGAAATGAAGGCAATGGTGAACGTTGCCAGAAAACATGACATAATCGTAAAAGTTATATTGGAGAACTGTTATCTTGAAAAAGACGAGATCACAGAAGTCTCCAGAATAGCCAAGGAAGTAAAACCTGATTTCATCAAAACTTCTACCGGTTTTGGACCAACAGGGGCTACAATTGAAGATGTAAAACTGATGAAAGCTGCAGTCGGCGATGAGGTCAAAGTCAAAGCTGCCGGCGGCATCAGGGATTACGCTACATGCAAAGCAATGATCGAAGCAGGAGCCGAAAGGATCGGCACATCTTCTTCGATCAAGATACTTGAAGAATATCTTAAGGAAAATGATCGATAAAAAGAAAAAAGTAGCATTAGGGATCATGGCTGGTCTGACGACCTTCTCAGTCACGCTGGGAGCGCTTTTCGAATCGGCTGAAGAGCTCAAGCAGAACTATCCAAAGACACCGAAAGCCGTCATTGAAAGCATCAACGATTACAGTGAAGACAATCTGGAAAACAACGAAGTCCACGATTCATTTAAAGAGAAGCTGAAGAAGCTGATCTATCGGATCCCGGTGAAGGTCCGCACGATCTTTTTTGTCCCGCTCTGGGCGCTGGGTCATATCCTGATCACTCTTATGGAAATGCTGTTTCAGAACATCTTCGTTCCGATCGTCTCTCAGATCGGCGGTTTCCTTATTGAAACAGTGATCATGCTGCTGGTCGCGGCAATATGCATAAAGATCATGTTCCCGGATATGCCATGGTCAAAGATCTTCTCCAAAAAGTTCATCATGTCCGTGCTGATCGGATCGATAGTGATAAGGATCGTGGATCTCATACTTCCGCATTTCATCGAAAACTACAAGACCTACCGCATGATCATCAAATTCGTATTCGGACTTATTGCCACGGGAATAATTCTAAAGCCTTTCATAAAGAAAAAGTTTGAGAATCGTATAACATATGAAATCGTCTATGACAAAAAAATGCTTGAATAAAGCATTTTTTAATTACTGAATGATATTGAGATGTTCCAGGACCGTCTTGATCCCGATCAGGATCAGGATCACGCCGCCTAAGATAGTGGCCTTATCTTTTAGTATTAGAGCAATGCCCTTTCCTAATTTATGGGCAATGATGCAGCAGATGAATGTACAGATAAAGATGATCAGACAGGTCAGATATGGGCTGATCGGAAACGTCGACAGGGCGATCCCTGAACTGAGGGCATCGATCGAAGTTGCGATCGATTCCAGGATCAAAACTTTGAAAGTGAATTCTTCTGACTTCTCTTTAATCTCTTCCTTATCAAATGATTCCCTGATCATATTGATGCCCAGTATGGAAAGGATAATCAATACGATCCAGTGGTCGTATCTTTCGATCTTTTCAATAAACGGAGTAAAGATCAGATAGCCAAGCAGAGGCATCGCGCCTTGAAAAAACGCAAAAGAAAAAGAAGCCGTGAGGATCTGCTTTTCTGAATAATTGCGGTATTTTATACCGTTGACGATGGATACAGCCGATGAATCCATGGCCAATGCTATTCCCAAGAGAATTGCTTCTATCATAAACTTCTATAAACTTATCCTGTATCTGAAGATGTATTTTTTGCTTTCTCCGATCGCAAACAGATGGTGGTTCTTCGGGACTTCAACCAGTTCGATCAGCTCTCCATTAAGCTTCGTCAATGTCCTATATGAAGCTATATTGTCCGGCGAACAGGTTATGATCAGCTCATCCATACCGAATTCATCTCTGGCTATCTTAAACAGGACCAGGCACGCGTAATAGGCATAATTGTGACCTCTGAAGGTACGGATGATGTTGTAGCCGATATGTCCGTAATAGTACATATCCCCTTCAACCGTCAGCCTTAGATCGATAGATCCGACTTTCAGTTTCGTATCATGCAAAAGGATATCATAATAGACAGTCGGAACATTATCATAAGCCTGTTTCTCACTGACCCTGTATTTCTCTTTGAGATCTACTACATCTCCCTTGTAAATCTTTTTTTTGCTGAAGAAGTCAAAGAATCCCACAAAAAGATTATACATCAAAAAAGATGATCACTCTTACAGCGGCTATATAGAGTCAACAAAAAAGGCCAACACTTGATATGTCGGCCCCCTATTCTTTAATATGATGTTTAATCTTTAGAAGTGAAATGGTCCTCTAGGTCCGCCCATGTGATGATTGAATCCCCAAGGTCCTCCCATCGGATGACGATGGAATCTTGGTCCAAACATCATCGGACGATAACCAAACATCGGGCGGTAGTAACCGTATGGACGATAGTACCACCTGAACGGATTCATCATCCTTAAGATTGCATATATGATAATTGCGAATAAGATCATTGTTTATACCTCCTTGTATCTGATTAACTCCTTTTTGTTGAGGTTGATCTGCTCGAGGCATTTTCCTGAAATATAGGCATAGGCCATTATCTTAAGGGCATAACGCAAGATCGTTTTATTCTTAACGTTATTGATATCTCTAAGGGCTTCATCAACAGCCTTTATGACATTTTCTTCGCTCAAAGTCGCTTCATCAAATCTTCTGACGACTCTGCAGAAGTAATCAAACAGGGTCGAATCAGAGATGATATCATCGCTTTCATCTTCCGTATCACCGTTGACGATACTCATGATCTCCTGTATCTCTTCAACGTTCAGTGCATCTTTCATCGCGTTGATGATCAGCACTCTGGCGACATGTCTTTCCAGATATTTTTTCTTTTCAGCTCTGGGGATATAACCCCTGCTGGCCCAGTTTTGAATCGAATAAGTTGAGATGCCTGTTATCTTGACCAGCTGTGATTTTGTAAGCCCGCCAGTCATTTCGATCATCGGTCTGATGATGTCGAAGGCATCGGCATTGCCCGAATATCTTATATTTGTTCCAGGAATCCTCTCACTCAACATAAATTAATTACCTCTTTGCTATACTTTGATTGTTTTCAGCAATTCTTTCCAACTACATTATATAATCGCTGAACTGTGTTTTCTTTAACAGTATCCTGTCTAATAATCTCTGCGGAATACTTCCCTAAAAATATAGAACAAGAATACGATCGGGAACATGTATAATGCGATCTTGAATAAGAAGTAAATACCACCAAATGCCAGATCAAGCATTAAACCAATAAAACCGAATAATAACATCATCATAGCTTTTACCTCCTTTGTTTAGTCGTTCAGATCAATGATCACTGAATCCGAGCCAGCGACCTTCGGCAGTTCACCATTCCATTTCTGGATCTTGTTGTATTCAATGATGTTCTTGCTCAAAGATTCACTTAAGACCTTGTTGGCCTCGGCTTCAGCTTCTGCCTTGATCTTGATTGCTTCAGCTTCAGCCTGGGCGATCGTGATCGCTGTCTGTTTCTCTGTTTCTGCCTTCAAGAGCTGCTGCTGGGCGACCTGTTTCTCTTCGATCGCGTTGATGAATTCTTCTGAGAAATCAAAGTCAATGATATTGACATCCGTTGCATACAGACCGAAGGTATTCAGTTTTTCGTTAAGACCATCCAGAAGTCCATCCGAGATCAGCGCTCTGTTGCTGACGGTCTCTTCAGCGGTGTATTTTGATACGATCGCCTTGAGGACTTCGTTGACAGCCGGAACTACCAATACACCCTCATAATTTGATCCGACATTCTTATATATTGAATAAGATTTGTTCGAATCGATACGGTAGTTGATAGCCAAAGTCGTATCTACAGTCTGCAGGTCTTTTGAGAAAGCCTCGGTTTCGACTTCCAGTTTGACGATCCTGTTGTCGATCTGGATCACTCTTTGTGCAAACGGGATCTTGAAATGAACTCCTTCCTGCAGCACAGTCTCTTCGACCTTGCCCATCGTTACAACAACGCCAGTATGTCCGGGTTCTACCACGACTACTGATGAGAAGGCTGGAATAATTGTTATCAGGACAACTACTACAGCAATAATAAGAACTTTGTAATTAACATTAACTTTCATTGCCCTCTCCTCCTTCTTTTAAGCAATTTCTATTAACTATACATATTTTTCAAAGAATTAATGCCATTTGGATCAAACAGCTTTCTTTGTAATTTGATTGTATTATACATTCGATTGATTGTCAATACTTTTCTTTTGAATTATTTACACATTCATATGAATGTATATAGAATAAAGAAAAACAGTGCTTTTCAGCACCATTTTTCTAAAAATGAATATATTTATTGTTCCTAAACGTATTTTTCCAGTGTTTTTCTTACTGCTCCGGCTCCTGAAAGTTCTTCATTAAGATAGGAAACGACTTTATCTGCCAGGCCTTCTTTTTCCAGGTCGACGCCAAAGATCTTTTCATTTCTAAGCAGATCAAGAATATCTTCCTTTCTGATCGTATCGCCGAGCTGATACTTTGCAAAGATCGGCGTAAGTTCTTCCAGGAGTGGATCGGAAGGAAGTTCAAACTTATTTCCGTTATCATCGATGGCCGTCAGATATCTTAACCATCCGGCATAGACCAGCGGTATATAAGTAAGTTCTCTGATATCTTCTCCGCTCTTTAGATAAGCCTTCAGTGTTTCACCGAAACGGACCGGCAGTTTCTGTGATGTGTCCATCGCGATACGCTGCGGCGCATCAGGCATGTAAGGGTTGGTGAGGCGAACATTTATGACAGTATTCAGGAAATCCTTCGGGTCCATGATCCTTGGATCTACAACTACCGGAAGGCCTTCATCATAGCCGATATGTCTGGCCAGCTTGTTTAATACTTCATCATTCATCTCTTCGAAGATCAGTTTATGATCAAGCAGGCAGCCATATACGGCCAAAGCCGTATGGACCGGATTGAGACAGGTCCCGACTTTCATCTTTTCGACCTTATCGACCGTTTCCCTATCGGTAAAGATGATGCCAGCCTTTTCCCAGGCCGGTCTGCCATTGGCGAAGCTGTCTTCTATTACGAGATACTGGCTTTCTTCTGCGTTGACAAAGCAGTTCATGTAGTAGCTCATATCCATTTCCTTGACATCTTCTACACCATCTTCGATCAAAATCTCGCCGATCCTTCGATCAGGCCTTGGCGTGATCTTATCGATCATCGAGATCGGGAAGGAAACTTTCTCATTGATATAGTCGATGAATCCCTGTTCGTTATAGCGTCCTGCATAATACATGATCGCTTTCTTAAGCACATCACCGTTATGTGAACAGTTGTCATGCGAATTGAGCGTCAAAGGATAGCCGCCGTTAAGATATCTGTGGTGCAGCAAAGCGGTGAATTTACCTAAATAGGTCGTTTCATCATCGCCTTGCTTGAAGGCATATCCTTTTTCGGTGATCGTGAAGGATGCGACCTTGAGGCTCTTCTTGGTGAAGATCTCCTTAAGTCTATCCACATCCTCCATCTTCAAGGATTCAGCGATCGAACCGACGACCCGCTTATCGACTTTGCCTGAGCTTCTTAAAGTTACAGCGATATGCAGATTATCAAATTTTCTGAAGAAATCATCGATCGCTTTGGAGTCAAGGCCTCCGACCATTGTGATACCCTTTATAAGAATGCCCTGATCGAGCAGCTGATCACAGAAGACCGCCTGGAAAGCTCTGAAGAGATTTCCTGCGCCGAAGTGGATCCATTCAGGATTTTCCTTTGTTTCCTCGATCATCTTTGCGCGATCATAAGAGAATACCTCGTATCCTTTTTCAAGCCATTTTTCTTTTTCTTTTTCAACATTTACCAGTTTCATCTTCTTGAGTCCTTATCTATTGCTTCCCATAGTCCGCAGATATATGCGGCGCCCAAAGCTCTGTCATACAATCCATAGCCAGGCATAGCCACTTCATCCCAGATCATTCTGCCATGATCAGGTCTGATCGGTCCTTCAAAGCCTATATCATGTAAAGCTCTGACGATCTCACAGACATCAAAGGAACCATCTTCTGAAAGGTGTGCCGCTTCTTCAAAGTCATCACGGGAATTGAATTTCAGGTTTCTGACATGAGCGAAGTGGATCCTGCCTTTGAGGTTTCTGATCATGCCCGGCAGATCATTGTCAGGATTGGTTCCATATGAACCGGCACAGAAGGTCACGCCGTTATGGGGATCATCGACCATCTTCATCATCCGATTGATATTGTCCATATTGGTTATGATTCTAGGAAGTCCGAATACAGACCAGGCCGGATCATCGGGATGGATAGCCATCTTTATATCGTATTCATTACATACCGGCATGATCTTCTCTAAGAAATACTTAAGGTTTTCAAAGAGTCTTTCCTCATCGACATCCCTGTATAGTTCAAACAGTTCCTTGACATGAGCCATTCTTTCCGGCTCCCAGCCCGGCATAACCGTGCCGTTCATATCGGAAGCTATCGAATCAAACATCTTCTCGGGATCCAGTGCATCGACAGCCTTTTGCGTATAGGCCAGGACAGTTGAACCGTCAGCTCTGACTCTAGCCAGTTCGGTTCTGGTCCAGTCAAAGACCGGCATGAAGTTGTAGCAGACCAGATGGATGTCTTCCTTGCCCAGATTTCTCAAACATTCGATATAGGTTTCGATATCCTTGTCTCGATCTTTTGATCCGGTCTTGATCGCATCGGAAACATTTACCGATTCAATGCCTGCAATATGTAATCCGGCATCTTCCACTTCCTTTTTAAGGGCGTGGATCTCTTCCCTGGTCCATAAGTCACCGGGCTGCTTGTCATATAAGGTGGTGATTACTCCTGTTACATATCTGATCTGTTTGATCTGCTTAAGGGTAACGGTATCGTATCCCGGACCGTACCAGCGCATCGTCATTTCCATATTTTTCTATCCTCCATTTATAGACATCAGAATATTCTTTATGATGCTTATCCTATTTATTTTCCCAGCGTTTCTTCAAAACGAACGCTGCATCCTTGGGTTGTCTTTGTCTGGTGAAGACGCCCTTCTTGTTGCCGTTGACACGGAAGATGCCTTCAGTCGTCTGGAAGTCGGCGAAATTCCATACCAGTTCACCCTGGATGAAATCATAGGAATCGAATACTTCGAAATTTCTGTACAGATATTCATTCTGGTATTCCTGCGACCACATGACGCTTGGCAGCTTGTGCTCTGTTGCCAGAGTATCCGTACCGAATTCCGTAAAGACAAACGGCACATTGAGTTCCTTGGCTTGCCAGCGCTTCATTTCATCATGGAACTTGTCGATCGCATCGGAAATATCCGGACCGCCGCTGATATACCAGCCATAGTATCTGTTAAGGCACATGAAGTCACAAAGCATGTAGCACTGGCACTTTTCCGGAGCACTGTTTTTTTCGAATGCACCGGTCATAGGACGATGCTGAGGATCGAGTTC
>JAFWKS010000270.1 GCA_017511325.1 Erysipelotrichaceae bacterium | reverse complement strand
GAAACATCGCTTTGATCTATCGATGGAATATCAACCGTGTTTACAACAAAATCACATCCCTTATAAGTTCTGGTAAGCCAGGCATTATTTCTAAGTATCATGCCCACTTCCACTTTATCAGAGAAAATATCCACTTCCTTAATATATCCATCATTCATTTGAATTATTAACCTTGATGTTCCGTTCAAAGCGATTCCGTAATTATCAAGTTTTCCCGAAACTTTGAAAGTTACATTCATGCCGTCAACGCCTTCAATCCGATTAAATTCAACATCTTCTGCGTAAACAATATCAGATATCTTCAAATTATCAAACATTGTGTTTTCATTGATTCTTTCAAATTTCCGGAAAAACTCAGAATATTCGTTTTCTACCTGTTCTATTCTTTTTTGAGGCATAACCATTGTGCCATAACAGCCTGCTATAATGCTTAGAATTGCAACCAGTATTGAAACAGTCATAACGATCCTGTTTCTTCCTATTGACTCTTTAGCTTTTATTTCAAATCTTTCGACTCTTCTGTTGAATGAAGAACGAAAACTGTTTATATAATCTGAGTAACATATTATGTTATGACTGTGAAATTGCTTGAATCCGAGTGGCAGACCGGACATTGATCCGGAGCTAATTCTCCTTCGCTGATATAACCGCAAACGGTGCATCTATATTTCTTTGATGTAGCATCAAATACATATTGTTCATTTTCTTCTTCTTTTCTGAACACCGCATCAATGTCTGCGGTGATTGTTTCGTCAATTTTTCCTTCCTCAACCATGCTTTTCATGATCGCAATGGTTTTGGAGTGACTCAAACCCGCCTTATAAGGCCGATCCTCGGTCAGCGCCTGATAGATATCGATACATGCCATCAGCCGCTCTTCAAAAGAAAGCTGCGAGGCGTTCATTCCACGCGAGTACCCGGTTCCGTCCAGCTTCTCATGGTGATTGGAAGCCCATTCGGTAATATCTTCCAAGCCATCAATACTGCTGAGGATATCGAGCGTGGCGCGGGCATGATCCTTCATGAGAGAATATTCCCATTCATCCAGTTTTCCCGGTTTTTCCAATATCTGATTTCCAATCACAACCTTGCCGATATCGTGTGTCGCACCCGCAACATAAAAGCGGATCACTTTTTCAGCATTCCATCCGTAATATTCCGCCATGGTCTTTGCCTTGTTGGCAACACCAATGGAATGTGCTGTTGTGAAAGGAGATTTGTAATCGACAATCTTTGCGAAAAATTCTGCGATCGCTTCTATTTCTTCATCGGTATAATCGTACCAGACCGCCGGAAGGCGTTCCTTCAACAGAACCTGTGGTCCTTTCTGCTGAAGCTGCTGGACATCTTTAAAAAAGATATGTTTTTCAAACAAAGTTGCCGAACGTAATGAAAGCATCTTTCCTGTTTCTTCCGCTACAAAACGCCTGATTTCGTCAAAATCAGAAGAGGTCACAGTTCTCAGATCATACAGAACATCAACAGCGTCTGCAAGATGGATTACTTCCGAGCGAAGATCCGTCTGATCTTCCCGCATGCCAAGAGCTCCTGATCCGTCTGCATTTTCATGGTGCCACAGGATCACGTTTTTACGTTTGTGCGAAACGGCAACAATGCCGCATTTTGCTCACCGACGATCGCATGGCGGACAAATCTGCTCGCATCAAAATCCTCGACTGTGTGCAGATTGACAGGAAGTGTTTGCAGGTCCTTCTCCTCTTGCAGGTATTCCGCAACCGCATTGTCATGCAGTATGGCGCATCAGACACAATCCACCAGTTCTTCTTCAGACAATCCTGCTTCTCCCAGCATTTTCATGGTGAGCCACGCAACTCTTTTCCCATGTTCCGCACTCGCGCCGGTAAACTCATGTTCAATTGCATCAAGGGCAAACGACATCGCATATAAAAAATCTGTAAAATCCAGTCGCATAAATATCCTCCTTGTGCGATGTAACTGTTTTAAGAAACTTCTTGATCATTCTTGACCATATATATGATTTCTTCCGTTTCTGATAAGCGATCATTTATCCTATAGCTGTTCTATACCTTTTAAAAAAGCATATGATCGTTTTCTTGTTTCAGGTTATGATCTGTCTATTTGTAATTATAGCAAGCTGATAACATCGCTATAAATCACTTTGTTTCATTATTATAGCAAGAGGCTCAAAAGAAATTGTTTTAGGAACGTCAAAGCGAAAAGTATAAGCTTATATACAGCAGTTTTATCAGAATAATGTTACATTATATTTATAATGAGCAATAAAACTTCCAAGATCGGTCAACAATTCACCATGGCTTCCTTGCTGGCTTTTGCCCTGCCGGGCTTGCTGACCAACCTTTCGACAAGACTGTTTGAAACGCTTGATGATGCGCTTTTTGTTTCGCGCTTTGTCGGACAGAACGCTCTGGCTGGCATCAAGATCCTGATGCCGATCGATGGAATTGTCTTTGCGATCAGCCACATCTTCGGTCTGGGTGCCAGTACCTATGCAGCGACCGAGATGGGCAGAGGAAACAAGGAGAATGCCAGCAGGATCTTTACCAGAATGGTCATCCTTTCCTTGATCTTTGGAAGTCTTCTGGCTGCAGTGATGATCATCTTTGATGATCAGATCCTGTATTTTCTGGGTGCTGATAATTTGATCATAAAATATACGGAAGTCTATATCGCGATAACTTTTCTGGCTTTGCCATTCAAGCTGGCGTCGATGAGTTTTGGTGCCTTCTATTCAGCGGCCGGTAAACCTTCAATGGGTCTTTTCAACAGTATCGCTTCGGGTATCGCCAACGTCATCATCGACTATGTCGCGATCGTTGTGTTGAACATGGGTGTTTCAGGTGCCGGTTTCGCCACCAGCTTTGGACATGTCCTGACTTTCGCGATCGGTCTTTTCTTCTATCTGATAAATAAGAAGAGCGATATCCGCTTCTTCACACCTGAGGGCGAATATCTGAATACCCTGTTTGAATCTTTCCGTTTTGCCCTGGCTCAGTTCACAAATTCACTGACCATGAGCCTGACGATGTTTGTGGTAAACAGAACCATTCTGTTTTATCTGGGAACCGATGGTCTTGCAGCCAGAGCGATCGTCAACGACCTGAGGCAGATCCTCAATGCTGCCTTCATCGGTTATGCCACGACCATCGGTCCGATCATCGCCTATAATTTCGGTGCCGGTCGTACAAAAATGCTGAAAAGGATCCTTGGGTATAACCTTAAGGTCTGGTTCTTTGGCTGCACCGGGATGATGATCCTTGGTCAGCTGCTGAAAAGACAGCTGATCATGCTGTTCATGAACCCGGAGACTTATACACAGTCCTTCTATGATCTGACCTACTATGGTCTTACTGTCGAGTTCTTTGCCCCGATCTTTACTGCCGGATGTATCATCATCAACAGAGTCTTTGTTGGCTTGAGTGCGCAAAAGGTCGCTACAATCCTGTCCATATTAAGGAATTTTGTCTTTCGTTTAAGCATAACCTGGCTTTTGCCTGCCCTGTTTGGTGCTAAAGCCGTCTGGTATTGTTTCCCTTTATCAGAAGCTCTGGGATTCACCTGTGCAGCTATCGCCATTGTAATGAATGCGGACAACTACGGTTATGGCAAGAGCGGCGTTGCCTATCTGATCGATCAGCCAACCAATTAAATTTGATAATAATTAATATTAAAATAGGCTGTAACCTTGTGATTACAGCCTTTACTCTAATTAGTTCCTATTCGATCATGATGTGGTTATGTTCTTCGACCTGCCTGCTTTCAAGCTTTGGCACGCTCAATGTCAGAACACCGCCTTCGTATTTGCCATGGATCTGTTCGGCACTTATCTCTTCGCCGACATAGAAGGATCTTGACATCATTCCGGAATATCTTTCCTGACGGATGATCTTTCCGGCCTTGCTCTTTTCTTCTTCCTCGATGCCCTTGTTGGCGCTGATGGTCAGATAGCCATCATTGAGTTCAACATTGATATCTTCCTTCTTGAATCCCGGAAGATCGATCTGGACATCATAATGATCTTCGTGTTCCTTGATATCCGTAAGCATTTCCCTGTTGGCGTGTTTGCCATAGATCTTACGATCAAGTCCATCCATCTCTCTTGACAGATCAAATCCGTCAAATAAGTCATCAAATAAGTTTTCTGTAAATAATCTAGGTGCTAACATAGTTACATTTACCTCCTTTACTTTTCTCATTGTTCATAAAATGAACTATGTCTAAGTAAGGGGAATGGAGGGTTTGGATTCTATGCGAACCTTCTCTGATTCTTCTTACAACTATGTTATAGTTCTATTGATTAGCACTGTCAATAGTTAAGTGCTAACATTATCACTTCTTTAGCACTCTACCATTTATTGCGGACCTTTTCCGCAAAGCCCATCATGTCTTTGACTTCGATCACTGTTCCGTTATCCAAAACAGCTTTACCGCTGAAGCGTCCAAAGACCTGATGCTGATTGGAACCAAGGATGATGAAATCGGTATTTGATGCCCTGTCTATCACCGGTTTGAATTCCATTTCAAAACGTCCGTCATCACTGTTGAATGTCCACTCAGACATGAAATCATCCTTGCCGTTTCTTTGCGGTATATTGAAGATCACCCTTGAAAGCTTGTGAGCCTTGCCGTCATAGAACAGCATGTTTTCACTGGCAGCGCTGGTATCGCCAAAGCCGTAGCCGATATTGAAACCGAAATCGTGTCCGTCGATATTTCCTGATGCCGAGCCCCAATACCAGGTATTCTTGTAAGTCCACACACCTCTGCCCCAATCCAGAGTTCCATAGCTGCTAAGTGGTGAGAACAGATAATCCCTGCCATCGAAAGTTACTTTGCCATCAGCCGGCAGGCAGTTGATCTTCTGGTTGTAATAGAAGTGGACCTTGCTTTCTTTATACGGTGTGGCGATGACCATTGACTCAGGATCATCATCATAAAGAGTTATCGAACCATCGATCGGCTTGCCGTCCATAAAATCATCCATGTGGAAGTTCAGAATACGGCGATCTCTTTCTTTCAGAAATTCGATCTTATAGCCATCTCCTTTGCCGACGACATTGCCGCTTTTTGAGCTTGAAGGAAAATTCCTGCTTCCTCTGGTCATGAATTTCATCGGTGAATTGGTGTGTTCCCAAGGAATCCTGAAATCGATAAGAGAGATCGAATCAAGAGCCATATAGGAATTGTCATCGACAGTCAGAGCCACCGCATAGTCGTTGTTATATATAAGATAATAATCCCATTCCTTGATCCTCAAAGAGTTGGCTTTGATCATCTTGCGATCATAATCCAGGATCATCCGTTTTGCATAGCCCGCTTCGATCAGATGTCCGTTTTCATCCAGCAGCGGATGAGCTTCAGTTATTTGGTGCTGCATTCTCTATCATCCTTTCCATAATTAGAAATCTGTATACATGAGGATCGATGAGATCCTTTATCTTGTCGTAATCGTCAAGGTTTTCTCTGATGAATGTTGAACTGATATCAATATTGTCGATATCGAGGATCTGGTAGTTATCCTTGCCAAGCTCTTTCATCCTGTTTTCGATATAAGTGCGATCCAGGTCGTCGCGTTTTATGATTATGAAGTCGTATCTGAGCAGATACTGATACTCTTTCCATTCATCAAACTTCACGATATTGTCAGCTCCCAATATCAGGACCTTTTCATCATACGGATAATCCTTTTCCAGCTGCTTAAAGATCTGACAGGTATATTGATAATCTGAATACTGCTCAGCCACTCTGATCCTTCTGTCTTCATAATATCTGAGCAAGGAGATACGTTTATCAAGATCCATCAGATCATTCTTGTTCCAGTAGTTGCCGGTCGGGATGATGAAGATCACATCGACAAGTTTACTGTCAAGACACTCATTGGCGATCCTGATGTGACCCTTATGGACCGGGTTGAAGGATCCGCAGTATACTCCTATTCGCATTTGCCTTCCTTTTTATATACTGGCACATTGAACTTATGTGCAGCTTTCCTGTGCAGGTCTTCGATCTTTTCCCTTTCTGTTTCATCCAGTTCCTCACCATTGATGACTTTGGCTATATCGGCATATTTGACACCCATTTTTTGTTCATCGGTGAGTCCAGACAGGCCATCATCAGGTGCACGATAGAGGACCTTTTCAGGAACGCCGAGCACTTCACCGACTTTGATGACTTCTTCGACAGTCAGACCATAAATCGGAGCGATATCGTATACGGAATCTCCGCCTTTGGTGAAATAGCCCACATACAGTTCACAGGCATTGCTGGTACCGGGAACGATATAGGTACCGCCCCTTGTTGCTGATAAAAGGGCAGCCAGATAATAGACAGATGACATCCTAAGACGCGGTTTGATGTTGATATCGGAATTATGCGTCTCTTCTTCAGCAAAATCACCTAACAGCCCTATCTGTTTCTTGAATGCTTCATAGGTCTCAGTCAGATCGATATTGAGCATTTCAAAGCCGAACTTTTCCGCTACCAGCAACGCATCCTGGCGATCTTCCGGTTTGGACTGACACGGCAATGTTACGCCGACAACGTTCTCACTGCCCAGAGCTTCACACATCAATCCGGCCACTACTCCCGAGTCTTTGCCTCCGGAAATACCCAGAACAGCTCCTTTGAGCTTGTTTTTCTGATAGTAGTCTCTGATGAATCCAACGATCCTGTCTTTTTCTTTTTTTGCATCAAACATTTTTTATTGCCTCGTTTTCCATACGCCACTTTATGCTTCTTGTCAGATAATCGACATATTCTTCGTTCTTGCACATGCCTTTGCCTTCAACATCAGAGATCTTGGCGACATCCTGGCCGTTGCATCGTGTGACCTTCATGACGATGTTGAGAGCTTCATCATAGGTATCGTTTGAAAGATAGGTCCCGATACCAAACGCCACCTTGCAGCGATCCTTGAAATGTTCATAGATCGCATTGGCTTTTTCGAAATTCAGGCTGTCTGAAAACAGCAGTGTCTTCGTTTTCGTATCGATGCCCAGCTTCTTGTATTTTTCCAGCATCTTCTCGCCCCACACGATCGGATCACCGGAATCATGTCTGACACCTGAAAACAGAGTCGCAAAAGTCAGATTGAAATCTCTTAAGAAACAGTCGGTCGTGATCGTATCGGTCAAAGCCGTTCCATTCAATACACCGTATTCCTTAACCCAGGCATCCAGGCCGTAGTAGTTTGAATATGCCGGGTTATGCTTATGGTTGCCCTGGCCCACACACATGATCCATTCATGAGCCATCGTTCCTACCGGTGTCAGATGGTATTTCTTGGCGAGATAGACATTCGATGTTCCGACAAAACGCGACTGTCTGATATCGGCTTCTGCCAGTTTTTTGACTATATATTCCTGAGCCTCATAGGAAAGGCGCCTTCTTAAACCAAACTCGGAGAATGATCCCAGTTTATATGTACCGTTTTCAACTTTCTTAACTTTTTCATCAGCTCTTTTTTTGAAGTCCTCGATCAAGGCATCATAATTGCCGGACATGCGGAAATAGACTTCGTTGATGATGGCCAGCGTTGGAACTTCATACATCGAAGTGTTCAGCCAGGTACCGGTCGTCTCTACGCTCAATCCGCATTCATCTTCGTTTGAGATATGGAAATCTTCATAGTTAGGTCTCCAGAGCCTTAAGAAATCAACATAGGATCCCTTGATCCATAATATATTGTTCAGATATTCCAGTTCATCTTCCTTGAACGTAAGCTCACAATAGTACTTTATCTGCCTTTTGATCTCCTCCAGCATTTCCGGAGTGAACTTAACGCCCTTGTTTCTGCATTTGAATGTCCAGGTCGTTTTGTAGTCGGAAAACTGGTGATAGATCGCCTGACCCATCGAAAACTTGTACAGGTCATTTTCCAAAGCGCTCTTTATTATCTGTTCCATCTTAAAAGCCTCCAAAATCAGTATAATAATCTATATAAATCATATCTCAAAAATGAAATTTTCTCTATTTTGGCACAGCTGAATCCGTGAAATTGCCAAAAGTGCATAAAATAAGCATATTTTGCTTGATTTCACTGTTGTTTTCTGTTAGTATAAAAAAGCTGACTGGATCCGAAAGGATCTATATATAAGTCAACAATTTGGCACACCTGTAAAAGTGTGCATAAATAGAAGAAAGGAGATACAAATGCCAACAATTAATCAGTTAGTAAGAAAAGGCAGAACAGCTAGAACTTTCAAGTCTAAGGCTCCAGCTCTTAATAGAGGTTACAACTCATTGAAGAACCGCCCTATTAATCTATCTTCTCCACAGAAGAGAGGTGTTTGCACCCGTGTCGGTACAATGACACCTAAGAAGCCTAACTCAGCTCTAAGAAAGTATGCCCGTGTTCGTTTATCTAACGGTATGGAAGTTACAGCTTACATCCCTGGTATCGGACACAATCTTCAGGAACACTCAGTTGTCATGATCCGTGGTGGACGTGTTAAGGATTTACCAGGTGTACGTTATCACATCATCAGAGGAACACTTGACTGCGCAGGTGTTGACGGAAGAATGCAGGGTCGTTCATTATACGGCGCTAAAAAACCTAAGTAAAACATGAAAGGAGATTAAAAATGCCAAGAAAAGGACATATTGCGAAACGAGATGTATTGGTAGATCCTATTTACAATTCAAAGCTTGTCACACGTTTAATCAACAAGATCATGTTGGATGGTAAAAAAGGCGTTGCACAGAACATTTTATACAATGCATTCGATATCGTAGAAAAGAAAACAGGCCAGCAGCCAATGGAAGTATTCGAGAAAGCCTTGGACAATGTCATGCCTGAACTTGAATTGAAATTAAGAAGAGTCGGTGGTGCCAACTATCAGGTTCCAGTCGAAGTTTCTGATGAAAGAAGATTAACATTAGGCTTAAGATGGATCGTTAACTATTCCAGATTAAGATCAGAAAAGACCATGGAACAAAGATTGGCCGCTGAGATCATTGATGCCTCTAACGGTGTCGGTCAGTCTGTCAAGAAGAAGGACGATACTCACAAGATGGCAGAAGCAAACAAAGCATTTGCTCATTATCGCTGGTAATAGAAAGGATAGAAACATATGTCACGTCAATATGCTTTAGAAAATACAAGAAATATTGGCATCATGGCACATATCGATGCAGGCAAGACTACCTGTACCGAAAGAATTCTATTCTTTACCGGTAAAACACATAAGATCGGTGAAACGCATGATGGTGCTAGCCAGATGGACTGGATGGCGCAGGAACAGGAAAGAGGTATTACCATCACTTCCGCTGCGACGACTACTTTCTGGCACGGTTCAAAAAGCCAGCTGCCAAGCACCAGGATCAACATCATCGATACTCCGGGACACGTCGACTTCACAGTTGAAGTTGAAAGATCACTCAGAGTATTGGATGGTGCGGTAACGGTCCTGGATGCCAAGGCCGGTGTTGAACCTCAGACCGAGACTGTATGGAGACAGGCTTCGACCTACAAGGTCCCAAGAATTGTCTTCGCCAACAAGATGGATGCAACGGGTGCTGACTTCATGATGTCAGTCAGATCGATCGGTGAAAAGCTTGCTGCTAAAGCTGCAGCGATCCAGATGCCGATCGGAGCTGAGAATACCTTCCGCGGTATCATCGACCTGGTCGAAAGGAAACAGTACATGTATCCAAATGATCAGGGAACTGATATCAAGGAATCAGAAATCGAAGATCAGTACAAGGATGAAGCAGAACTGCTCAGAAACGAATTACTGGAAATGCTTTCTGACTATGATGATGAACTGATGGAACTCTTCCTCGATGGAAAAGATCCGGATGTAAAACTAATCAAGAAAACGATCCGTAAGGCTGTTATCGGCTCTGATTTCTTCCCGGTCCTGTGCGGTTCAGCTTACAAGAACAAGGGTATCCAGTTACTGCTTGATGCCGTAATCGAATATCTGCCTTCTCCACTGGATGTTCCTTCGATCAAGGGAACGAACAAATTCGGTGAGACAGCTGAAAGACACGCCAGTGATAGCGAACCGTTCTCTGCCTTGGCCTTCAAGGTCATGACAGATCCGTTTGTAGGAAAACTCACCTACTTCAGAGTCTATTCTGGTGTAGCGACTGCCGGATCATATGTGTTGAATGCTACAAAAGATTATAAGGAAAGATTTGGAAGATTGGTACAAATGCACGCAAATCATCGCGCTGATATCGAAGAGGTTGATGCAGGTGACATTGCGGCTGCTGTAGGACTTAAAAACACTACAACAGGTGATACCCTGTGTGATGAAAAACATCCGATCATCCTTGAATCGATGGTCTTCCCTGAGCCGGTTATTCAGATGTCTGTCGAGCCTAAGACAAAGGCCGATTCAGACAAGATGGATAACGCGCTGGCAAAACTTGCCGAAGAAGACCCGACCTTCAGGACTTACACGGATGAAGAGACCGGCCAGACGATCATCGCCGGCATGGGTGAATTACATCTGGATATCATCGTCGATAGAATGAAGCGTGAATTCAAAGTTGAATGCAACGTCGGTAAACCACAGGTCGCTTACAGAGAAACCATCAGATCCGCTGCGGATTGTGAAGGTCGATTTGTCAGACAGTCAGGTGGTCGAGGACAGTATGGTCACGTCTGGATCAAGTTTGAGCCAAATGAGACCGGAAAAGGCTTCGAGTTCATTGATGCTGTAGTCGGCGGAACCGTCCCTAGAGAGTACATCAAACCGACTATGGAAGGTTTAAAAGCAGCTCTGGAAAACGGTCTGGTAGCCGGATATCCGGTCGTCGACATCAAGGCGACTCTGTTTGATGGATCAGCTCATGAAGTTGACTCTTCAGAAATGGCCTTCAAGACAGCTGCAAGTCTTGCCTTGAAAGAAGCTGCCAAGAAATGCAATCCTGTAATATTGGAACCGATCATGGATGTCGAAATTACTGTTCCAAACGAGTATATGGGAACCGTAATGGGTGACGTTACAAAACGCCGTGGTCATATCAATAATCAGGAAGAAAGAGGCAATGCGACGGTCATCCGTGCCTACATTCCTCTGTCACAAATGTTCGGTTATGCGACCGATCTGCGTAGCAATACCCAGGGTCGTGGTAACTATATGATGCAGATGGATCACTATGCAGAAGTGCCAGCCAGCATCGCTGAAGATATTGCCAAGAAAAACGCTCGCTAGCAATTGCTAATAAAAGTGTTTTATCTTAAAATAATAATTGTTAAATTAGGAGGAAAATTAGACAAATGGCAAAAGAAAAATTTGACCGTTCCCTGGAACACGTCAATATCGGTACCATCGGCCACGTTGACCATGGTAAAACAACATTAACTGCTGCTATCACTAAGAGATTGGCAGAAAAGGGTCTTGCTGAATTCAAAGCTTATGACCAGATCGACGGAGCTCCAGAGGAAAAG
>JAFWKS010000269.1 GCA_017511325.1 Erysipelotrichaceae bacterium | reverse complement strand
GCGGCCTTGCAGGCTTTGCAGAACAAAGAGATCGACTGCATCTTTCCGGTAAACCTGTCAGCTTATGACGGTGAACAGCTGGGAGTGATCATAACTGATCCGTTTGTTTCAACGGAGATGTATGCCGCGATGCGTACAGCCGATCATGAAGGAGTAAGTCCTGATCGAGAAATGAATGTAACTGTCCTCAATGGCCATCCAAATCATGAGACCTTCCTGAAAGATTATTTCCCTAACTGGAAGCTCGAGTATCGTAATTCCAATGAAGAAAACTTCAAAGCTTTGAGCGATGGTGAAGCTGACTGCACACTGGTCTCAAGTTATCGACTCGACAGAGTAAGAGAGCTTTGCGACAGATATGATCTTTCTGTTCTGGCGACCGGTGAAACGATGGATCTCTGTTTTGCGACGAACAAGGAAGATGACTGCCTCTATTCGATCTTGAACAAAGTCATGAATCTTTATCCGGATACAGCCGTCAACTCAGCTTTGACCAGTTATGCCTATCGGGATAAGAGAGTAACCGTTGGCGAATTCATCAGAGACAACCTCGTGCTGTTCATGATCTTTGTTGCCGCGATCGCTTCGATCATTACCATCCTGGCTTTGCGCGGCAAGAAAGCTGAAGACAGCGCCAGCGAAGGAAGAGCCCTGATCTCGGAAACAGAACGTGATTCTTTGACAGGCTTATACAACTGGAACTTCTTCCTGGCCTATGCCAACAGGATACATCGCGAACATCCGGACTGGCACGTGGATGCCGCAGTTATCAATATTGAACGTTTCCACTCGATCAATGATCTGCATGGCCGTGACTTTGGCGATACTATTTTAAAGAAACTGGGTGAGCAGATCAATGAATTCCTGACAAACGCCAAAGGCATCGCCTGCCGTTTTGATGCGGACCGTTTTGACATATACTGTCTGTCCAGAGAAGATTGGCCTAAAGTGCTTGATGATTTCCAGGAGAAGATTAACGAACTGTCCGATAACGCAAGCGTGCGCTTGAGGATGGGTGTTAAACCTTGGGAAGAAGGCATGGAACCAATAGCACAGTTCGACCGTGCCCGTACAGCCTGCAATACCAACCGCGGTGATTTCAAAAGACAGCTGAAGATCTACGATAAAAAGATGGGCCGCAAGGAAGAACACGATCAGCGTCTGCTCAACGATCTGCGAAAAGCCCTGGAAGAAAAACAATTTGAAGTCTGGTATCAGCCTAAATACAACATCAAGAACGATCCGCCGGTATTGGCCAGTGCTGAAGCTTTAGCCCGCTGGAACCACCCGGAGCTGGGGATCATCTCGCCGACAGAATTCATCCGGCTATTGGAAAGCGACGGTCAGATATCCCTGCTTGATCACTATGTCTGGGAAGAGGCGGCAAAAAACGTCGCCAGATGGCGAAGAGAATACGGGATCAGGATCGCCGTTTCCGTAAACCTTTCAAGAGTCGATGTTTTTGATCCGAATCTTATCACGACCTTAAACGATATAATCCATAAATATGAACTTGATTATAAAGATCTCAAGCTTGAAGTTACCGAGTCAGCTTATACCGAAAATGCCGATTATCTGATCATGGTCATCGAGAAGCTGCGAGAGATCGGCTATGAGATCGAAATGGACGACTTCGGATCCGGCTATTCGTCATTGAATATGTTGTCGGCGATGCCGGTCGACATCCTGAAGATGGATATGGCTTTCGTCAGAAACATCGAACGCAACGTCAATGATCAGCATCTAGTTGAACTGATTATCGATATTGCCCGCTATCTGAAGGTCCCGGTCATTGCTGAAGGTGTTGAGACTGAAAAACAGCTGAAACTCTTAAAAGATGTCGGCTGTGATATCGTTCAGGGCTTCTACTTCTCAAAGCCTTTACCAGCCAGGGAATTTGAACAGAAGATAATCATAAAAGAGATCAAGGGAAAAGAATAAGGAAGGAGATAGAAGAACGTGAACGATAATAATGCAGATAAAGGATCACAAAGAAGTCTGTCCCTTCGCACGCTTCATCATTGTCTGATCGTTATTACAGTGATACTTTCAGCGCTGATGGTGATCGCGACATATCATCTGACTAAAACATTCAATTCAGTGACTGCAGCCAGTGAAGAACACATGGAACTGGAAAAAGCAGCTCTGGAACTGATGGATGCCTCTGATTTTCTGACGGAAAGCGTACAGCGCTATACGATCAAAGGTGATCAGCGCTTTATGGATGACTATTTCAACGAAGCTTTTAATTCAAAAAGAAGAGAAGAAGCGATCAGCAAGATGAACGCTGATCCCAACACAAAGAACGCTATAAAACCTTTGGAAAAAGCTTTGGAAGAATCAGTCAAACTGATGGAACAGGAATATTATGCAATGAAGCTGGTCCTGGAAGCTAAAGGTGTCAAAGAATACCCAGATGTATTGAAGACAGTTGAATTAAGTAAAGAAGATGCTGCTTTATCAGTTGAAGAAAAGATGACTCTGGCGACCGAAAAAGTGCTTAGCAATGAATATTACACACAGAAAGACCATATCCGTGAGCATTTCAGAGAATGCATGGAAGAGATCGACAATCAGACCAAGAATATTGATAGTGCAGAAATGGCTTCGCTTCACAAGGAACTGGTCTATGTCAGGTTCGTCATCCTGCTTCTGATCGTTTCGATCCATGGAATGGTGGTGCTGACATCATATCTTGGCATCGATCCGATCATCAAAGCGACTGATCAGATCAAAGATGATTCTCCGATCGAGGAACAGGGAGCCAACGAGTTCCGCTATCTGGCCAGGGCATACAACAAGATGTATGCGGCCTACAAATCAAGTCTTGAACATCTCAATTTCAAGGCTTCGCATGACGAGCTTACCGGTGCCTATAACCGCGCGGGTTATGATCTGATCCTTTCAAGTATCGATCTTAACTCGACATATATGATCATGGTCGACGTAGATGATTTCAAGAAGATCAATGATACATTTGGCCATGAAGCAGGTGACAAGGCACTGATCAAGCTGGTCCGGGTCCTAAGGAACAGTTTCCGTTCCGATGACTATATCTGCAGGATCGGCGGTGATGAATTCGTGATCTTTATGGTCCATTCCGATCAGAAACAGCATCATCTGATCGCTTCCAAGATCGAACAGATCAACAGCGAACTTAAGGATCCATCCAATAATGAACCTACTTTCTCGATCAGCGCCGGTATTGCGCACGGTTGCCAAGCCCAGAATGCCGATGATCTGTTTGAAAAGGTCGACAGTGCGCTTTACACATCCAAGAATAACGGCAAAAATACCTATACTTTCTATCAATAGAAAGTATTTAAAAGCACTTTAACGGTCATCCCGGAATCAGGTATGATAATAATAGTTAAATACTAAGGGAAATATAAGATCTGAGACTGTATTCAAAAAAGAGGTGCAGCAATGGCAAACTTGACTTACAAATATCTAAGGATCCAGGGCAAGAACCTGGTCAGAAACACGATGTATGCAAGAGGGATCTTTTCCGTCTGCATGCAGCTGCTTGATTCAGGGAAGATGGTGGAAGAGGATGCAGAACTGTTCAAGGAAATAAACAACTGGTTTCTTGACAATCTGCCTTTGCCGCCGCAATGCAACAACCAGGATCGGGTCATCTGCTGGTTCAAGACCGAGAATTCTGATGAGATGATCAAGATGATCAGACCGGCTCTGTGGCTTTTAGAAAGATACGATGTGCCGTATTTTCTGGTTTATACAAATTCACCAGGCGAAATAGTCTATGAAGATAAATATCAGATCGTCACAAAGACCGATGGCTATCTTCAGATCGAAGATGCTCCAAGCAAGGAAAAGCTGGAAGTTTATGATCAAAGCCGAAAATAAAACCGGAGCGATCCGGTTTTTTGAATGATCTTATCTTAACAGGAACTATTTCTTTTCTTCTTTTATATTTTTCTCTGGCTTTTTTGATCCTTTAACTTTGGCTCTGATCAAGAAACCGACACCGATCAGTATGACCGGTAAGAAGCATATGAACAAGATCAGCAGTGCCTGTAAAAGGACTGATAAAACTGTTTGAGGGCCGAGCTCTTCCCAGACAAAAGAATCTTTTGAAACATAGAATACATAGATTATCCAACCGACAAAAGCCACACCTCCGGCGATTGAAAAAGCCGCATCCATAATCAGCCTTGTCGTTCTGCCGGCAATGATGTTCTTCAGTGACAGATCAAAAAGCTTGCTTTTTTCTTCCAGATACTTTTCAACAGCTTTTGGCGATTTTTTATACTCGTCAAAGAATAAATCATCTTTTATAGGGTCCTGTTCAATCTCTACTGGGCCAAGTTTAATCTTCATACGCTGATCCTCCGTTATATCTTTATTTTATAACAGCTGATCATCTAAAACGTTTACAAAAAATCAAAAAACAGATTTTTGTTTATAATAGTTATAAGGAGAGCGACATGAAAAGAATAATTACCGTATTACTCACTGCAGCTCTTATATTTCTAACAGGCATCAGGACCATTTTGGCCGAAGAGACAGAAATAGACAGACCGATAATCATCATCAGCAACATCGATCTGCTTTCCGGCGATACTCAGCTCAAGACCTATGGTTTTCCTTATGCCAATATCGAGATCGTAAATGAAAAGTGGATCATACCAAAGGAATTCGCTATTGGCGGCGAAGATATTCAGCTTGATAACGGCAAGTACAGTTATCAGCTTTTGCTGAAATCCAATGGAACGATGGTCTTCGATAATGATCTTGAGATCTTTTACCAGGGGATCGATGGTCTTTACCGAATGAATTACACGATAGATGAGACCGACAATCATCTGATGATGGTAGATGGACTGTTTGACAACATCATCGTGGCAAGTCCGCTTGTCGACAAGCTTCCTGATGAGATCAGCAAGATAATCCTGTGCAAGGTAAAAGATGATTCATATGGCTATAATCTTGATCTAAAGACCAAGGATGGATTCACATTCAGAAATAAACTTCAGTTCGTTTTTGATACACAGCCGTATTCCTACTCTACAGACTATGCATATGATCTGGCAACTGATACACAGAAGATCACTGTATATTTGAGCAAAGGAGATAAATCGCTGGTGCTTGGTCCGATAGAGATAGGACCGATCTTTGAAAAAGGACAGACGATCGTAAATGATATCTCTGAAAAGGTATCCGGGATCTCTGTGGGTGGCTACACTGATTACATCAACAAGATCGTCGCAAACAGCGGCAATATCGTCTCTAGATTTGCGGAAAATATCGGTTCAACTGCAATGCCTTCTGCAAGTGAAGCTTTCAGTGATATCAAAGAGAAGATCGCAGACCGCAAAGAAAAGCTCTCCAACATCACTATTTCGGATATCACCGATCTAAGAAGCGATATGCGAGATCTCATGATCAGATTCTGGGATCGCGGACACTAGATCGGATCAATAAAACAAAGTTGAAAAAACTGTTACACTCACACAGTCGTAACAGTTTTTAAATGCTCTGGTCAACAAGCGATATTTAGAATAAGCCCTGTTCCATCATGGCGTCCGCCACTTTCTTGAAGCCCGCAATGTTTGCGCCGGATACGAGGTCATAACCAAGCCCGTAGGCTTCAGCTGCTTTCATGGATTCGTTGTGGATGTTCACCATCATCCTGTGCAGCTGGCTGTCGACTTCTTCTTTAGACCACGACAGTCTTTCAGAGTTCTGTGACATCTCCAAAGCAGAGACCCCGACACCTCCGGCATTCACGGCTTTGGAAGGGGCGACAATCATGTGATCACATGATCTGAGCAGCGTCAAAGCATCATTGGTCGTAGGCATGTTTGCGACTTCGATGTAGTATCTGACACCTGACTTGGCGATGAGTTTGGCGGTCTCGAAACCGACATCGTTCTGTACAGCTGCAGGCATGTATATATCCACATCTTCAACACCCCAGAACTTCTTGCTTTGAATGAATTCACATTTGAATCTATCCGCATAAGGCTTGCAATGCATCGGATCTTTCATGCGCATCTCAAGGATGTAGTTGAGTTTTTCTTTGGTATTGATTCCATCAGGATCACGGATATATCCATCCGGTCCGGACATGTATATGACTTTGGCATTAAGTTCAGCAGCTTTCTTCATGATGCCCCAGGCAACGTTGCCATAGCCCGAAACGCCGATCCTTTTGCCTTCAAGAGTATCGTTCTCATGTTTCAGGACTTCATCCAGATAATAGACCGCACCGTAGCCTGTTGCTTCAGGTCTGATCAAAGAGCCTCCATATGAAAGGCCTTTTCCGGTTAGGACGCCGTTTTCAAAATTTCCCTTGAGGCGTCGATACTGACCAAAAAGATAGCCGATCTCTCTTTGCGAGACACCCATATCTCCGGCCGGGACATCAATATCGGGTCCGATATAGCGGTATAGTGCACTCATGAAGCTCTGACAGAAACGCATGATCTCGGCTTCTGATCTGCCTGCCGGATCGAAATCACTTCCGCCTTTGCCTCCACCGATCGGAAGACCGGTCAGAGAATTCTTGAAAGTCTGTTCAAAGGCCAGGAATTTGATGATGCTTTCATTGACGTTCTTTTGAAAACGCAGCCCGCCTTTATAAGGACCGATCGCACCATTGAACTGACAGCGATAGCCCATATTGGTATGGGCTTTCCCCTCATCATCTGTCCAGACTACTCTGAATTTGAAAAGTCTCTCCGGAGTGACCAGTCTCATCAGCAGATCGTTTTTTTCATATTCGGGATGATTTCTGATCACTGGCTCGATTGATAATAAAAACTCCTCTACGGCCTGTACGAACTCCGGCTGCGTCCGGTATTTGTCGTAGATGACATCGATGGTATTTTTTATATATGGGTCCATAAGCTATTTACCTCTAATCTCATCTTAGCAGAAATAAAAAATAATACTACAAAGACAATGATAAAAATGATCAGTATCAAAAAGTCACGAAGGAGCTCTTCATTAATAACTGCTGATATAATGCTGAATATAAGAAAAGCGGAGAAAAAGTATGGTAAAAATAATGATCAGCGGTGAACATACCGATGAAGTCAAGCAGAGGTTCATGGCCTTGAAGGATGCGGAAGTCGTTTTTGTCAGAAACAATAATGAGATAAAAGACGAAGATCTTAAAGATGTGGAAGTATTCGTGGGACCTTTGAATAAAGATATGGTCGAAAGGATGCCGAAGCTTCGCTATAACCAGATCTATTCCGCCGGAGCCAATACTTTCAACTGGCTTCCCGATCGCGTCAAACTGGCTAATGCCTATGGCGCCTATGGGGAAGCGATCGCTGAACATATGATCACCACGACGCTGATGGCCATGAAGAGGATGAAGGAATACATGCATATGCAGGATGAAAAGAAGTGGGGCCTGCTGCTGGACGTCATGCGTTTCAAGGGCTCAAAGATCCTTTCGGTCGGCATGGGAGCTATCGGTACTGCTTATCTTGAGAAAGCTCATGTGCTCGGAGCAGAGTGCTATGGGGTAAGAAGAACGATCCATGACAGGCCGGACTTTGTAAAGAAACTGCTGAGTGTAAAAGAGATGGATGAGATACTTCCACTGATGGATGTCGTGGCATTGAGCCTTCCGGGCACGCCGGAAGTCGACGGCCTGTTCGATGAAAGAAGGCTCAGGCTCATGAAAGATGAGGCGATCATCCTCAATGTCGGAAGAGGCAACGCCATCGTCACGGATGATCTGATCAAGGTCATGAATGAGGGGCATCTGAAAGCGGCGTGTCTTGATGTGATGGATCCGGAACCTTTGAGCGAAGATCATCCGCTTTGGACGACAGAAAGAGTCTACATCACCCCGCATGTATCCGGCGGTTTCAGGGCAGGAATAAACTACTGGGCAGTCATGGATGTCATACTGAACAATATGGAACTGATCGTTCAGGGAAAAGAGCCGATCCATATCGTAGACAGAAAACTTGGATATTAAAACAAACTCCTGAACTTTGATGTTCAGGAGTTTCATTTAACAGCCTTTACGGTCGATACTGCAGGAACTGTTTTCAAATATCGAGGCTTTTGGAACAGGGATCTCGTAGCCGTGTTCTGTAAGATAGTTCTCCCAGTCGATGCGAACGCGGCCTTCTTCATCAATGAAAGCAGGCAAGCCTATATCGTTGATCTGTTTAAGATGATCGAATACCGGTTCTTTATCCCTGAGCGCCAGAAAAGCTCCAAGATTGCTTAAACTGCCAAGGACGTCTACAAATTCATATTCGATATTATTGCGGTCAAGATTCTCTTTCAAAACGACGCAATAAGGACAGTTGAGATTTCCAAATACTTTAATCATGTGATGTGCTCCTTTGTTTCCCTCATACTATAAGATCATCTGCCTTTTGGCAAACGATATGCTTCTGTATACATCAGTTCTTGTTTTATCTGCAGAATTTCTTTCTGAGTATCGTTTCGATATCGCTGAGCATCATTTGACCATAGGTGTTCTTGACGCTGCTGTTGTCATTCCAGCGTGGCAAGATCTCTTTCAGAGTGTTTTCATCTATGGCGATATCATATTGCGGGATCAATGAATCTATCAGCTCAGTATACTCTTCTCTATTCATGCCGATCTTCTTAAAAAACTCTTCCGTATATTCTTTATTGTTTTCTGTTTCAAAAGCAAACAGATCTTCCTGGAAGATGGCACACGCAAAACCATGAGGGATGTGGTACTTTTCCGTGAGGTAGTAGCCGACATTGTGGGCAAAAGTCGTCCCGGTCATATCGATAGCCAGGCCGCCATACAGAGATCCCTGATACAGCTTATCTCTTGTCTCTTCACTTAGATCATCAATAGATCTAAGTCCAAGCAGAAGCAGTTTTATGCCTGTGATCGCATATTCGCGTGAAAGATCAGTTGCTTTATTGGAAAAATAGCTCTCGTTGCAATGAGTCAAGGCATCGATCGCTGTAGAGATCGTGATCATGCGCGGCATAGAGGAAGTATATTTTGGATCGCATAGAGCGAAGTCGGCATAGAACCTGTCGTTATGGATACTGCTCTTGCGCCCGTTGGCCTTGCTTAAGACAGCCACCTTGGTCACTTCACTTCCGGTCCCGGCTGTCGTGCCGATCAGGATCAGCGGCAGACTCTTGTTCTCCCATTTCTGAGCATAGAGCTCTTCTTCGCTGGTGGCTTTGTTGCGCTTTAAACAGGCGATGACTTTGGCAGCATCAAGCGGCGATCCTCCGCCGATCCCTATAACGCAGTCGACACCATCAAGAAGTTTCGCAGCTTCAAGGATCGAAGCGACCTCAGGATTTTCTCTGATCCGATCATAAATGATATAATCTTTGCCTTTAAGTACTTCGAGCACATCATCAAGAGCGTTTGACAGTCTGGCACTGCTTCTGCCGCAAACGATCAGAAATCTGTTGCCCAAAGCACGGATCGCTGTCCTGTTTTTAAGGACGACATCTTTGCCGTAGATCACATGGACTTTATCGCTTTTTATCATGAACTAATTATAGCTGAATTTAGCTGACAAGCACACGTCAGGATATCGGATATAATTATCTTTGAGGAATAAAGACATTTTCAAAAGAAAAGCAGGATACTATAAAGAAGACGATCAGGTCCTCATCTTAGGCCTGCTTGAAAAAGGAAGAACAATTATGAAATATGAATTTGATGAAGTTATCGACAGGATCCATGGTCCTTACTCTTTCTCCTTCAAGTGGAAAAGTCCTTCTTACATCCTTAATGATCTTGGTGTAAAGAAAGTCAGAGATGATGTGATCTGCCTTGAGACGGCCGATATGGATTTTAAGACAGCCCCGGAGATCATTGAAGATTTAAAGAAGCTTGCAGATCATGGCATCTATGGATATTCCGTCATTCCTGATGAATACTATGAAGCTGTATGTGGCTGGTACGCAAAAAGACAGGGATGGCATTTCAATAAAGATGATATCTTCTATTGCCCAGGCACCCATAATGCTGTGGCTGTATGCGTAAAGCTGTATACGAAGCCTAATGAAGGAGTCATCGTACTTACGCCTTGTTACGGCTATCACGGAGATGTCGAGAGTCAGGGCAGGAGATATGTGCAGGTAAGGATGATCAATGACGGAAACGAATACTTTACGATCGACTATGAAGCTTTTGAAAAAGCCTGTGAAGATAAAAACAATACGATGTTCATAATGTGCCATCCGCACAATCCTACTGGAAGAGTATTCACTCACGAGGAACTCAATAAAGTAGCGGATATCTGCAGAAGGCATAATGTATTGATCGTTTCCGATGAAGTCCATTCAGACATCATCAGAAAAGGACAAAGCTTTGAACCGATGATGAAAGCCTGCGGTCCTGAAGGCCTGATCGCGGCCACTGCTGTAAACAAGACTTTCAATCTGGCAGGACTGGCCATGACCAATCTGATCATCTGTGATCCAAAGCTCAAGACAGAAAGCAGCGACATGTATTCCATGCCTTCACCATTTGGCATCCAGGCTGTCATATCCGCTTATACAAAAGCTGAAGCCTGGCTCGATGCATTGAATGAATATCTTGATGAAAACATTGATGTCTGCATCGACTATATCCATAAAAATCTGCCAAAAGCAAAGGTCATCAGACCAGAAGGTGGCTATTCAATAAACATCGATTTTTCTGGCTATGGTCTAAGTGATGAAGAAGTGATCAAAAAGATCTATGGCAAAGCCGGAGTGATACTCAATTCAGGTCTCTTCTTTGATGACTGGCGCAAAGCCCAGGTCCATCGTGCCTGTCTTTCTTCTCCGCGTCATATATGCCTGAAGGCTCTTGAAAGGATCGCTGCTGAATTCAAAGAGAATTAAACCATATAAAATAAACGGACTCGAATGAGTCCGTTGTTACTTTTTATCTTTTGTATACACCTGAATGTTTCAGCTGATCCTTGCGTTTATACATCTCCTGATCGGCACGCATGAAGACACGGTCATAGGAATTATCTTCGTATGGCAGATAGTCGGTCATGCCTGCAGAAACGACGACTTCGTTGTTTAAGATGTTTTCATCAGTCTTTTTGTTGAACTGATCAAGCAGCATCTTTCTGTCTTTATAATCCTGGCCTTCAAGGATCGTAGCGAATTCATCACCGCCGATCCTGTATACTACAGAATTAGGGAAACATGCGGATATCAGTTTTGCGGCATTTACGACGAGCTTGTCACCTTCGTCATGGCCTAAGGTATCATTCGTATACTTGAGACCATTGAGGTCGAAAGCGACGATCGCAAAGTTTTCTTTAACACCATCAGCGATCTCCTTATCGATCTGTTCCTCCTTCTCCATGTAGGCCAGCTTGCTTCTGACACCGGTCAAAGGATCGGTATATGCCAGCTCACGGGCTGTGATAAGTTCCTTGAGCTGAGCCTTCTCTCTTTGCAGGGAAACTTCCAGATCGCGGCGGTATTCTTCCTTTTCATCTTCAATAACGAAAGTCTTAAGCAGACAGCTTCCCAGCATATAGCCGATCGAATATAACGGAAGCAAAGGATAGAAATACTGAAGAGAAAGGAAAAAGGCCATGATGAGTCCGAAGAAACCGATCGCGTGATACCTGTTTCTTTTTGAATCATCGGCGAATGAAGCGACATGCAAAGCATAAACAGAAGTCAGAAGAAGCAGGGTGATCTGGGCTGACAGCATGATGTTCCTGCCGATGCCGGTATGATAGGCGCCCTGCTGATCAAACCAGAACATGACCGGTTTGAAGATGTTCAGGATGGTTATGAATGTTTCAACTATCAGGAAGGCGATCCCGGCATTGCGCAGAAAAATTGCGAATACACGTTTTTCCTCAAGGTAGACAACTACGTAGTGCGTCCAAAGGAAGACAGACAAAGCGATAGTTATGAAATAAGCCTCGGTATCGATGAACAGAGGGGTCATCAGATGTAGAGCGTCCAGAATGCCCCAAAGCATATCTGTAATGTAATAGGCAGCAATGCTCAAAAGAAAACGACGGTATATTTTCGAGACTTCAGAACCATTCTGCTGCCAATGAAAGAATATGTCGTGATTGGTTATTATCAGTACCAGTAAAGCATTGATCCCAATAAGCGTATAATACATAAACTATTATCCGTAATTAATATAATAGGATTTTGATCGGTTATTGTAAAGAAGATTTAGCTGTTTGGGCGGTTATAATATT
>JAFWKS010000268.1 GCA_017511325.1 Erysipelotrichaceae bacterium | reverse complement strand
TGGAGGTGGATGTCGATAACGTAGCTGCCATCTCTCTTTACAACAAGATGAAATTCGAAGTCGTCAGAACGCGAAAGAAATATTATGAGAACGGCAATGATGCCTATGATATGTTAAGAGGACTGATCGAGATCGAACCAAGAAAAGTCCTGGCGATCGAGTCGAGCTGTGATGAGACAGCCTGTGCGATCATCGATGAAGAACTCAATGTCTACAGCTCTGTCGTCACCTCGCAGATCGATGTCCATGCCCGCTTTGGCGGAGTGATCCCGGAGGTAGCTTCCAGGATGCATGTGGAACAGATCTCTACGATCGTAAAAAGTGCGATCGAGCAAGCCAATGTATCAATGGATGAGATCGATGCGATCGCCTATACGATCGGACCTGGCCTGATCGGATCGCTCCATGTGGGCGGTATCGCCGCCAAATCGCTCTCTTTCTTCTATAACAAGCCGTTGATCGGTGTGCATCATCTGAAAGGACATATCTTCGTCAACGAAATGATCAAGCCGCTGCAGTATCCTTTACTGGCGCTGGTCGTCAGCGGCGGTCATACGGAACTTGTATATATTGAAGATGATGAAACATTCAAGATCATTGGAACGACACTTGATGATGCGATCGGCGAAGCTTATGACAAGGTCGCAAGAGTCATGAATGAAGCATATCCCGGCGGTCCGGTAATTGACAGACTGGCCAAGGAAGGCAAAGCACACTATCAGCTTCCAACACCGAAAGTCGATGGCTACAATTTCTCTTTCTCCGGATTAAAGAACGCTGTATTGCAGCTGGTGAAGAGAGAAGAAGCAGCCGGCAATCAGATAGACAAGAACGATCTTTCCTACGCTTTCCAGGAGACAGCACTCAATCTGCTTGTATCCAAGACCAAAAAAGCTTTGGAAGAATACAAAGTCAAAAGCATCGTGCTGGCCGGAGGCGTGGCAGCCAATTCAAGACTTAGAGATCTGATGAAGGATAACTTCAAAGATTACGATCTGATCCTTCCGCCTTTAAAGTACTGTACGGATAATGCGCTGATGATAGCCTGTGCGGCTCTTCACTATCTGAAACATGACAAATATGTTTCGCTTGATGCTTCGAGTATGCCTTCAATGTCTATTGAAGAATAGTTAAAATTATTAATTAATTCACATATACGGTGAAAAGGAATATAATTTTATTATTATGACTATTTCAAAAGCTACGCTTAAAAGATATCCGGTATATCTCAAGGCGTTAAGAAAACTTTCAAACGAAGGCAAAAAAAGAGTTATGTCTTCTCAACTTGCGGAATATGTCGGGATCAAGTCGACAACTATCCGCAGGGATTTCTCACTGCTCGGACAGCTGGGCAAGCAGGGATATGGCTATGATATCGATACACTGATCGATATCTTCCAGAAAGAACTCGGTGACAACTATGAAGAAAAGATGGTCCTGATCGGTGTCGGCAGACTCGGCACGGCCATCCTCAACTACAACAACTGGAACCATGTTGCCGGAGAGATCGTCTGTGCATTTGATATTCAGCCGGAAAAAAGAAGCAGTGAACCAAAAGTAAATGTACCGGTATATCACATTTCACAGATGAAGGAAAAGATGCCGAAAAACGTGCAGATCGCCATCCTGTGCATTCCTTCGGGAGCTCAGGAGATCGTCAATGAACTGCATGAGATCGGTGTCAAGGGTATCGTAAATTTCACAAGAGAGTACTTCGTATTGCCGGAGGGGATGATCAAAAGAGACGTCGATTTCGTCGCAGCGATCCAGGAACTGGTATTTGAGACCAATGCCATTCAGAAATAAGGGGAGATATTGTTATGCCAACAGAAGTAAGTATTCGCGAATTGTATGAACTGACCAAAGAGGGAACAGACCTGGAAAAAGACCAGTACGAATTTGTTCAGCTGCAGGGCTGGATCCGTACCAACCGGGCCAGCAAGAACGTCGGTTTCATTTCCCTCAATGACGGAACATGTTTCCAGAACGCCCAGATCGTTTATTCTTCCGATACGCTTGCTGATTATGATAAAGCCGGCAAATATCTGACCGGTACGGCGATCGCCGTCATCGGCCGTTATGTTGAAACACCGGAAGCCAAACAGCCGTTTGAGATCCAGGCCACGGAAATC
>JAFWKS010000267.1 GCA_017511325.1 Erysipelotrichaceae bacterium | reverse complement strand
GTATATTAAACAGTTCTATCCTCAGTTTCAGGAACAATAGACGGCTGTTAGAATGTAAAAGCAGTTCACATTAGCTGCTTTTTCTTTATACTGATTGAAAAAGCGATAATCAGTCGACATCATGCCGCAGACATTTGTTGCTTATAATATATTTGTACAAAACTCGTAGAAGGAGTGTCTATGAAAACATTAAGAAAACTGATCATTGTTATGCTGGTATTAGCGCTTTTTGGATGCAGCGAAAAGAAAGAAGCAGAAGAGGAGATCCCGGCAGAGCAAACGAAATTCAATGTAGCAATAATTGAAGAAAACGGATATGAGGTCCCGAAAGCTCTTAAAGGATCAAGTAGAGATGATGATGTATCATCCTATCTTGGCTTATTGAATAAGCTGGAAAGTGAAGGAAAGAAGTTTTCCGATTCATCAGAAATCGTAAAGGCAGCCAATGAAGTCCTGTATGGAAAATATGACGAGATGGGAAGCATTGAACTCACTGATGGCGATCAGCTTTATTCTCTTCTTTATATCAAGACTGATGGGCTCTATTATCCTCTTGATGTTTATGCGCAATATCAAAACAAGGCAAAGTGGATGGATGGATATCAGGGCGATGAATTTGTTTTCAGAAGACTCAGGGATACGGCTGAAGCTGTAAGAAAAGGATCTTCTGATAGTTCGCAGGTCATTGCAAGAACAGTGTATGCCAAAGCTATCACCGGGGAAGTATTCGATATTGACGAAGAAAAATACGGACTCCCGATCTATCACTATGATGACTTTGAAATTCCTTTGGGTCTTGGGCTTCCTGTACTTACAAGAGAAGAAACAGCTGCTGTGAATGAAGAAAACGAAGCAGAGGCGATCAGCACTTACGCTGATCTTCTGATGTATCTGAAGGACAGATCAAGTGCATATTACAACAACATGCCTCCTGCTCCTAATGAGCTTCATGCGCATATCCTTTTTAAAGATTATGATGTTGTAAAACTTCTGAAAGTAAAATCCCAATATGAAGGCATAAACTGTGTAATCGTTCTGGGGAATGGCGACAAATTCTATGTTGTGGATCTGTTTGAAAAAGCCATGTCTGCACCGAATATGAAACATTTTGCCATCGTAAACGGAATGAAAGAATTTAGCAGCCTGAAGGAAGTTGAAGATACTTTCTCCAAGGAATTTCCTTGGGGTGGAGCTGTTCTGTGGGCAAAACTGGAAGATGCAGCAGTTCCGGAGACAATCAAAGCTCCTAACGGAATGACCCTTTCAGTTGAAAAGAGATTCGGCATAGATGTTATCGATTACTGCAATGTTCAGATCCCTTTAGGACTTGGCCTCCCTGAACTGACTGATGAAGAAATAGCGAAACTTGCAGCAGAGGACGATCCTGTAAAAATAAGAGATTCAATAACCACTGTTGCGGATGCGATTTGTCTGCTTACTAAAAAGAATTACAGAATGCCTGATAATCTGCCATCTAATAATCCTTTCGGTGCAATTGATCTAGGCAATATTCGCTATAACAAAGATGACAGGTTTGTATATACTATTTCCGGCGCAGAATCACTTATGGTGGACCAGGGACAGTGTGCGTCACTATCGACGCTGCTTCACTTCCTGCTGAAAGGTGACTATGAAGAACTGTGCTATATCTATATCAGCGCCATCGATGATGGGCATGTTATGATATATATCAAAAACGACGGACTTTATTATCTGATGAATCCGGTTGATTATACTAAAAACCGCCGTCCAGATGGAACATATGATGACTTTTTCCCTCACGAATGGTTACCGGATTTTGAAGATATTAATGTAGTATGTTCGGCTTCACTGGAAGATATGATGGTCGATTTAGCCAAAGGAGATCTGGTAGGAAACAAAATAACAAAAGTAATTACTATCGACTATGATGGAGTATTTACACGCGGAAATAAAAATGGACAAAATCCTAGTGTACCTGGAAACTATTCGGTATTTCCAACGGGAGCAAAAGCTGTAGCCTGGACGTCTGATTCTCCGATCGAATATCGCGATCCTCTTCATCCGACTTCACAGCTGGAAATTATCGGCATTGCGGATTATATCAATAACCGATAATTCAGATAATCCGCAAAGAGAAGGATTGAAAACAGAAAAACATGAAAACAATTAGACAGCTTACTATGATCCTGAAACAAAAAGATATTTCGCGAGGATCATGTGTACCGGACATGAAGACAGAGAACAGGATAACTATGAGATAACTCGGAATATTTTCGACAGGCTTGGAACTTTTGCGGATGATGGCGAAAATGAAAGACTGATAAAAAACGCAAAGATGACTAATTCGTTTGAAAATATGATGTATGTTACTCTTGGCCCTGAAAGAACTATCTTAGATGAAGAGACTTATAAAACGATGAGTGAATATGAACGAAAGAAAAAAGAAGAATTGATTTCTTCTTTTTAGATACTACTTGGATCGATCTTTAGACGCTTGCATACATTTTTGATGGAGCCGCTTCTATAGCCTTTCTCTTTGGCGATGCCCAGATATTTCCTGGCCTGTTCCAAATCACCCAGCAAGCCGATACATAAGGCATAGTTTCCATAAATTACGGCTCTGTCGTTTTTGCAAGCAGACAAGGGATCAGCTTCAACTAAAGCGATGCTTTTCTCAAAATACGGTTTTGCTTCATTATACATATTGCTGGAAAGATAAAGAAGCGCCGTATTGTTATAGGCGATCGGGTCATCCGGATAAAGTCTCTTGGCCTTGTCCAGGTAGTCTCTCGACCATTCATACATGCCAAGTCTCCAGTAAACTCTTCCCAGTTTATTCAGAAGTGCACAGTTATCTGGTGCGATCTCAAGTCCTTTGGACAGCTCCTCAAGTTCTTTCTCATATTTGTTTTTGTCTTCGTATTCTGCTGCTTTCTGAAAGATGGCTAAAAGTCTGGCATCAGCATCAGGAACATCATCGTATGTTTCATCCTGTCCCACAAAACAGGTACTGCCGCAGTGCTTGCAGACGTATTCGCCCTTCCTGATCATTTTGAAGTTTGTGCTGCCGCAGGATTCGCATACCAAAGTACGGACTACTTTTTCCTGTACTGAAACTTTATTTCCACATTTTGGACAGTATATGTCATCGTCTGAAAGCAAAGCGCCACACTTATTACAGAACATGTTGTCGATCTTCCTCCATTCCTGATAACTAAATTATAAGGCAAAACAAAATAAACTATATGTAATAATAAAAATGTATCAGACGCGTATTCTTTAAGCGTCCAAGACAATCGATACACAGAGGAAACGATTCGCATATGTCATTCGAAACGGGAATGGTAAAGAAGATGTTCATCTGCCTGTTTATCCTGCTGCTTTCTAGCTGCGGTTTTTCGCATTCCGAAACAGAAGAAGGACCTGAACAAAAAGCATATCCTGCCAAGGAAGAATATCCTCAAGTCGAGACGATAATCCAGGATGTTGACAGACAGGGAAACATTATTCTTGATATCAGTGTCCAGGAACTCAATGAAACAGGCTATGAAGCAGGAGACGTCATCACCGTCATCATTAATGACAATAGTTTTGATATGCCGATAGGTTTGATGATCAACGAAGTTTCTTCAAAGGAAGAGATCTGTCTGTTTGAAAGTGAAAGCAGTGCAAAAGACATCATAAAGCTGGCATCCAGGAATGATTCGTTCTGTTCAAAGGCGGGGATCGGCGAAGTTGAATTTATTGATGAAGGACCTGGCTATAGAGTACTGTGGACAGAAGAGACGACTCAGTCTATTCCTGTCTTTTTTAAGATGAAAGAGAAACAGGGACACAATGATGATTAC
>JAFWKS010000266.1 GCA_017511325.1 Erysipelotrichaceae bacterium | reverse complement strand
TTATCTTCAGAAGCGCCTTCGAAGGCGCTTCTGAAGATAAAACTTTCAAACTTTGGATCCTTAGGGACCAGCTCGTGATAAGCCATTCCATCATGATAGTCAGGACCCATTGCTGCCTTATAGGCAGCATTAGCGCAGATGATTTTTATATCGCCGCATGTTCCATCTTCTTTTTTCTTTACTGACACGACGCAGCAAGGCAATGCTACGTCATCGACAAATCTCTGAAAATCCATTTTTTTCTCCACTTGCTTATAAATAAATCATAACAGATATCGGATGCATTTCTTCAGTTTCTCAACATTCAATTCAATTTTTATTCTCCCCCTTAAAAAAAGAGATTTTTATAACCAATGCGTCTTTTCTTTACATCATAAGTTCAGATCATATTGTTTGTTTGAAAAAACATTATTTGATAAATCAAAAAAAAATTTCATAAAGCTTATTAATATACATCACCGGCCTATAAATGATGTTTTAAACTATAAGTCTTATAATAGATACAGAAAGAAGATCTATGAAAAAGAAAACAAAAAGGCTATTGGCGATCCTGATAATATCCTTAATAATACTGGCAGCGTTTTATTTTACTGTCTTTCTTTTGGCCAAACAGAAGAAAATCTTCATCAACCGCTGGTTCGTAGATGAAAAAAACAGTATCATCGGTGTTGATGTTTCATCATATCAGTCTGATATTGATATGAATGTACTCAAAAAGCAGGATATAGCTTTTATCTATATAAAAGCTACTGAAGGCAGTTTTATGCAGGACAGCAGGTTTGCTGAAAACTGGGAGAATGCCAAAAACGCAGGAATTCTTTCAGGTGCATACCATTTCTTTTCCTATGACAGCGAAGGAAAAACACAGGCCGAGAATTTTATCAGCACCGTTGGCAATGATCTTAAAGGGCATCTGCTGCCGGTGGTCGATGTAGAATATTATGGCGACAAGGAAAAAAATCCGCCAGAAAAAGAAGATGTTATAAGAGAATTAAGCATTTATCTGGATCTGCTTGAAAAACAATATGGAGTGAAACCTTTAATATATACAAGACCTGATATATATGATCTGTATCTGAAGAATGACTTTACGGAATACAAAAAGTGGATCTCCAGTCTATATACACCGATATCCTGGAAGTATAAGGATGAGTGGTATATCTGGCAATATCTGAACAAAGGAAAACTCGAAGGATATACAGGCGGTGAAAGATATATCGATCTGAATGTCCTGAACAAAGATAAAAAACTGGAAGATCTGATCGTTGAATAAAGATATGACGAGCCATTCCACAAAAAAACGGAATATCTAAGTCTCCAATAGGATCGCCTTTATCTATAAGCGATCATGATCCCTTTGAAAACAGAGATATCCGCTGATCCGTCGCATTATAAAAACGATCTGTAAAGATCGTTTTTTTCTATGCTTACTGTTTAGGAGCGTGAGCTTCCTGATAGGCAGCCTGATGAACTTCCCAGATAGAGATCATGTCGTTGATGATCGTATCCTGATCGACAAGTTCCATTACCGCTGCATCGCCATCCTGGAAATAAATCTCAAAGCAATTCTCCTGCTGTGATTCACCGATCTGGAAAGGCAGTTCCAGATCTTCTTGAACATCACTGATCTTGGCGGTATCGCCATCTGCAGTAACTTCACCGTAGATATAAGTGAGCAGTTCTTTGTCTTCCGGTGTTGTGACCATTATAGCCGCAAGCGTGATATTCTCAGGATCATCCATGATCATATAGATGTTGTAGCCATCATTGCTGACGCCTTCTGCTCCGGCAGAGAAGAACTCTTTCCACTTGCTGCGTAAACCTGTTGGGTCATCAGCAGTAGTCGTGATCGTATCTGTAGTAGTGACGCCGTTTTCGGTAGTTGTAGTAGTCTCGGTGGTGTTGCCTTGCGCATCTGTAGTTGAAGTTGTAAATGAGCTTGAAGAAGTAGATGAAACTTCTACTGAGCAGGCACATAAGCCAAGCACCACAGCAACAGAAATCAAGATCGAAATGATATTTTTCATAAATAAATATTCTCCTTAGATGCAAATAATCTAAAGCTCTTTTGTTTAACAGTAACAGCAGTCTGTTTAATTCTTATACAAGCTTGTCGAATAGTCTGTAGAAGGCTTTTCTTGAAGATCTTGTCATGTTGATACATTCATCAAGCGGATATGAGATGATCTCGTTGTTTTTGATTCCAACACAGTGTCCGCTTACTCCTGCAACGAGCAGTTCGACAGCCTTGGCGCCCATTCTTGAAGCCAGTACACGATCGGAAGGACTAGGTGATCCTCCTCTTTGAATATGTCCAAGGATCGTAGCTGTACCGGCAAAACCAGATACCCTCGAGACCTTGTCGGCCAGAGCCTTGACATCACAGACGTTCTCTGAAACGATGACGATCGCATGATTCTTGCCCTGAGCAGCCAGATATTTCAGCTTCTCCAGAACAGCTTCTTCGTCATAGCCTGTTTCCGGAGTGATCAGGATCTCGGCACCGCAGGAAATACCCGAATATATAGCCAGATCGCCGCATCTGTTGCCCATAACTTCAACGATCGAACAGCGGTGATGTGAATTCGATGTATCTCTTAGTTTATCGACACATTCAACGATCGTAGAAAGAGCTGTATCAAAACCGATCGTATAATCTGTTCCTTCGATATCGTTATCGATCGTACCCGGAAGACCGATGCAGTTGACGCCTTTCTTGCACAAAGCATCTGCGCCTCTGTATGTTCCATCACCACCGATCACGACTAAGGCATCAATGTTGTTGGCCTTCATGTTTTCAATGGCTTTGAGCTGAACTTCCTCATCCTTGAATTCCGGAAGTCTGGCACTGCCTAAAATCGTTCCGCCCTTGGCAATGGTCTCTGATACAGATTTGGCTGTAAAAGGGATGAATTGACCTTTATACAGGCCTCTGTAACCGTCTTTGATCCCTACTACTTCAATGCCGCTGGCTAAAGCAGCTCTGGTCGTAGCTCTGATTGCCGCATTCATTCCCGGAGAATCGCCGCCGGAAGTTAAGACACCTATTTTTCTAAGCATAATTATTTCCTCCTTAAATTGTCACCTGTCAAAACATAATCTTCTGCCAGGATATCTATTCTTTCCAATAAACGCTTTGCGTTCATCAGATTCGCTTTATCTTTGCGATCATACTGATAGTGTTTCAAAAGATCTTCCTTATTCAGATTGGAAGTAAATACAGTTA
>JAFWKS010000265.1 GCA_017511325.1 Erysipelotrichaceae bacterium | reverse complement strand
TGACCTACTATTTCAGGATCGATCCTGAAGTATCTGAGAATGAAAAGGGCTTCTGGTATGTATATGAAGAAGGAAAAGGCTTTGTTGAACACGAGGTGACAGACATAACCCAGTATGATACCAACGATACTTCACAGCTCGTGTGGTTCACTGTTCCAAAAGCGACCGGAAAAGGTATCTGGCTTCCTCCGTACTATACGGAAAATCTTGGTGCCAGAGTCATCTCCTATAATGTGCCTGTATACTGGCAGGATTCTTTTATCGGCGTCATCGGTATTGAAATAGACTATGAACAGCTGGTCAGTGAAGTCGAAAACATCAAAGTGCTTGACAGCGGCTATGTCTTCATCCTTGATGAAGATTCAAATGTCATCTATCATCCGCAGATGGATTCCATCGATACGGAAGAGGCTAAACAGGTCTTGAGCCATCCGGATCATGTTTTCGGAAGCAATCATGTCGAATACAATCTGAACGGCGTTGAAAAAGAAGCAGTCTGGGTCCCGTTGATGAACGGCATGCGCCTTTATGTTTCAGCACCTGTTGCCGAGATCGACAGAGGATGGCAGAATCTGGTCAAGAATACCCTGATCGCAGCAATCATCGTTCTGGCGGTCGTGGTCCTTATGGTCATGCGTTTTGCACAGCGCATCACAAAACCGCTCAGTGATCTTACCAACGCGGCAAAACAGATTGATGAAGGAAACTACGACATCACTTTAGACTACAACAAGGATGATGAGATAGGCATCCTTACCAATACTTTCAAACAGCTGATCTCCCATACCAGGGATCATATCACGTCTTTAAACAAACAGGTCTATGTCGATGCCTTGACTCCGGTCAGAAACAAGGCAGGCTATGGCCAATACATCGCCAGACTGCAGAGCCAGATGGACAGTTCCAGGGAATCGCTGGAATTCGCTTTCGGAGTCTTTGACTGTGATGATCTCAAATATATAAACGATACCTATGGCCATGACAAGGGAGACATCTACCTGAAATCTACCAGCAGGCTGATCTGCAGGATCTTCCAGCATTCACCGGTCTTCAGAATCGGCGGAGACGAGTTTGCGGTCATCCTGGAAAACGAAGACTTTGAAAACAGGGACAGACTGATGGAACAGTTCTCAAGAGCCAGGGACAGGATCTGCGAAGATGTTGAGAATGAATGGGAACAGGTGAATGTTGCCGTGGGTCTTGCCGTGTATGATCACAATATCGATACGGCGGTCATCGATGTCGCAAGACGTGCTGACCAGGCTATGTATGAAAACAAGCACATGCGAAAACTGAACAAGAAAAAGGCATGATGTTTTCATTGCTGAGGTGTTTGGTGAATTGTAAACTGAGGTTTCGCTTTTGGCGGAACCTTTTTATATTTGCTTGATTTCCGGTTTTTTAAAGTATAATGGATATAATAAGTTTTTATGGCAATTAGTCTTAAGTAAGACAGAGTTATTTTTATATAACGTTTTTGATTTATGTGAGGATTGCGAATGGATTATTCAAAAAAATACAGCTTCGATCCCAGGACGCAGGAGATACTTGAACATCTCACTATTCCTTTTGCGGTCTATCAGTATATCGACAAAAGGGTAGTTACTATTGCCCTGTCCAAGGGTTTTTGCGATGAATTCGGTTTTGCGAAATTGGAAGATGCATACAAAGCGATGAATAACGACATGTATCGGGCTACGCATCCTGATGACAAGACCAGAGTAGCGGATGCGGCATATCGCTTTGCGGCTTTTGACGCCCCTTATGATATCGTCTATCGTACCAGGACCTTGAAGGATCCTGACTATATAATCCTGCATTCCTATGGCCAGAGCATCTACCCGGAACCGGGCGTGCGTCTTTGTCTGACCTGGTATGCCCATGAAGGACATTATTCTGAAGACAAGGGCGTAGAGGAAAGCATTTTAAGTGATACCTTGAACCGTTTCCTCACGGAAGAAAGCAAGTATCGCGGCACCTATTACGACTACATGACAGGCCTTCCTAACATGGCCTATTTCTATGAACTGGCACAGGCCGGATGCAGGAAGATGGAGGAAAACGATACGGATTCAGCGATCATCTTCTTTGATCTGACCGGTCTAAAGAACTACAATCATCTGCATGGTTTTGATGAAGGCGATCATCTGATCAGAGATGTAGCGGCACTGCTGGCCCGCAATTTCAGCAGTGAGAGCTGCGCCCGCTTTACGGCAGACCACTTTGCGGCCTTTGCACCGGAAAAGGGCTTGAAGGAGCGCCTGGAAGCGATCATATACGAATGGGATGAAAAAGGCGGAGGAAAGATCCTGCCGCTCAGGGTTGGAGTATATCCGAACCGCATCGAAAAACTTGAGATTGGAGCAGCTTGCGACCGTGCAAAACTGGCAGCCGATGCCAGGAAGAAGATCAAGGAATCCTATTACGCCTTTTTTGACAGGGAAATGCTGGCGGAAGAGAAGAACCGTCAGGATATAATCGATAATTTCGAAAAAGCACTTAAGGAAGGATGGATCAAGGTCTATTATCAGCCGATCGTGCGTTCGACCAGCGGCAAGGTATGCAACGTTGAAGCTTTGGCCCGCTGGGATGATCCTGTAAGAGGCTTGCTGATGCCTGCTTCCTTTATTCCGGTCCTGGAAGATTCAGGACTTATCCACAAACTTGATCTTTATGTGCTTAAGCAGGTCATTAAGGATATCAAGAAAAACCGGGCTGAGGGAAAGAACACCGTTCCGGCTTCGATAAACTTTTCGCGTGCAGATTTCGATGCCTGCGATCTGGTGAATGAGATATGCAGCATCGTCGATAAGGAAGAGATCGATCACAAGATGATCAACATCGAAATCACCGAAAGCATCGTTGGCAGTGATTTTGAATTCATGAAAGAACAGATCGAACATTTCAGACAGCACGGTTTTGAGGTCTGGATGGATGATTTCGGCAGCGGCTATTCATCCCTTGATGTCCTTCAAAGCATCAAGTTTGATCTGATCAAATTCGACATGGCCTTTACGCGAAAACTCGATCAAGGCGAAGAAGGAAAGATCATCATCACCCAGCTGGTCAAGATGATCACGGCTCTAGGTGCCGATACGCTTTGTGAAGGCGTGGAGAATGAAGATCAGTATCGATTCTTGCAGGAGATCGGCTGTGCCAAACTGCAGGGATATTACATTCTCAAACCGGTACCGCCTGAAAAGGTCCTCGCTGAATTCAACAGCGAAAACAAGGACCGTTTTGAAGATCCGCATGAATCCGACTATTACGATATGATCGGCCGTGTCAATCTTCATGATCTTACTTTCATGGCCAATCTTGATGACAGCATTCTGATGAACACCTTCGATACGATCCCGATGGCCATCATCGAGACCAAAGAAGAAGAGAATGCGATCAGATTTATCCGCATAAACAAAGCATTCAAAGAGTTCATGAACCGCTATAAGATATATGAATTTACTGATGCCGATGGTTTCTATTCCATAAAAACAGGCGGTCAGGGTTCTGTGCTGCTTGATAGGATCAGAAAATGCAGGAAAGATGACAATCGTACATTTATCGACGAAGAGATGGATGATGGTTCGATCGTTCATTCCTTTATCCGTTATATAGGTAAGAATCCACTTAGTGACATGGAAGCGACCGCGCTCGCCGTGTTTTCGATAAGTGAGCCTGATGAAAGTACGACTTATGCGGATATTGCCAGCGCTTTAGCTTCCGACTACTACAATATCTACATCATCGATCTGGATACGAATGATTACATTGAATACGCTTCAGATGTCGGCGATGAGAAGATGTCTCTGACCCGCCATGGTGAAGATTTCTTTGCCTCGGCCAGAAGAGACACTTTGACCCGCATCTATGAAGAAGACAGAGAACACTTCTTAAGCATCTTCAACAAAGAGAATGTCGTCGACGAAATTGAAAAACAGGGTGCATTCACGACCACATACCGTCTGATAGATTTCGAGAAGCCGGTCTATGTCAATATGAAGATCACCAGGATGCATGACGGAAACCGTCTCATCCTCGGTGTCAGTATCATCGATGCGCATATGAAACAGCTGGTAGAGGAAAGAAGAGCGAAACAGGAAAGGATCGCACTGGGCAGGATCGCGGCCTTGTCTCCTAACTACATTGTTTTATATATGGTCGACCCTGTAAGCAATCAGTACACCCAGTACAATCCTTCAAGCGAATTTGAAGATCTCAATCTGGCGAAACAGGGTGATGATTTCTTTAAAGATGTGATACTTGATGCGCCAAAGGCATTTGCACCGGAAGATCTCGAACATCATCTGAAGACCATGACCAAGGAGAATATCTTAAGAGAGATAGAGAACAAGGGTTTCTTTGTCTACAACTACCGTTTTATACTTGGCGGAAGATTCGTTCAGGCAACTTTAAGAGCGGCGATGGTCGAAGAAAACGGCGGCAGAAAGATCATCATCGGTGTTACCAATGATGAGGAAGAATACAACAGACGTCTTGAAGATGCCTACAAGAAAGCCAGTGATGATGTAGTTATCTACAATCATGTGGCGCATGCCCTGGCCAGGGAATGCAGAGATCTTTACTACGTCAATATGCAGACCGATGAGTTCATCGCTTTCCATACCGATGATGGAAAAGGCGTACTTAGTGAAGCCAGAAGAGGAAATGACTTCTTTGATCTGGCGGTCAAGGAAGTCAGACAGTATGTCCATCCTGATGATCGAACAGCTTATCTGAATGCCCTGAACAAGAAGTTTCTGAATGAAGTATTCAATAAGACCAAGGAATATGAGCTGATCTACCGCAGGATAGATAAAGAGACACCTTTATATGTACAGATGAAGATCTCCCGCATGGAAGATGATGAAAGGATCATCGTCATCGCGATCTCCGATATCGATGAACTGATGAGAAAGCGTCTGGCTCAGGAGAAGATCGAAGAAGAGAGGATCATCTATGCCCGTCTGCATGCTTTGACCGGAAACTTCATCGTCGTTTATGTCGTCGATCCTGAAACAGGCGACTATCGTGAATTTTCTGCGACCAACGAATATGAGCAGAGCATGGAACAGGCCAAAGAAGGAAAAGACTTCTTTAATAAAGTCAGGGAAGTTGCCAAAGAGGTCAACCATCCTGATGATCTGAAGCTCTTCCTTTCTGCTTTCACCAGGGAAAATATCATGAAAGAGATTGAAAAGGCCGGAAGCTTTACTCTTGGCTATCGCTTTATGATGGATGGTGAACCGGTCTATGTGCAGATGAGAGCGGCAATGGTCGAAGAAAAAGAAGGCCCGCGACTGATCGTCGGTCTAAACAACATCGATGCTCAGACCAGACAGGAACAGGAATTTGCGAACCGTTTGAATGAAGCACAGTCGCAGGCCAATATCGATGCCTTGACCGGTGTCAAGAATAAACATGCCTTCCTGGAGACTGAAGCCAAGATGGACAATCTGATCGCCGAAGGCAGACAGCCGTCATTTGCCGTGGTGATGCTCGACCTAAATGATCTGAAAGTCATCAACGATACGGAAGGCCACCAGGCCGGTGACAGGTATATCAAGGATGCCTGCATGCTGATATGCAATATATTCAAACATTCCCCGGTCTTCAGAGTTGGCGGTGATGAATTCGTCGCCATCTGTCAGGGAAGTGACTATAAGCGCATCGAAAAACTGCTTGAAGAAGTAAGTGAACACAATAGGGAGGCTATGCAAAGCGATGGAATGGTGATCGCCTGCGGCATGGCGAGATATGATAACGACAATTGCGTAGCTTCAGTCTTTGAAAGAGCAGATCACAATATGTATGAAAACAAGAATCTATTGAAAACAGAGAAAAAACTGATGAAATAAAGGTCCGAATGAAAAAGAAAAGAAAAATAACCAGCTCATTTGTCATACTGTTTTGCATCGCCATGATGCTTGTGCTTGCCTGTTGTACAACAGTCAGAAAGGATGAAGAAACTGTTTCTAATGTTCCTGCTTCAAACAGTGAACCTGTTAGAAACAGCGGCAAGAAGGTCTATTTTGCAGGCCCGCTGTTTTCCAAGGCTGAAAAAGATTTCAATCTCGAGCTGACGCATGTCCTTGAAGAATTCGGGTACGAGGTCTTTCTGCCGCAGCGTGATGGCGTGGAGGCAGCCCAGCTTGAAGGAAAAAGTAAAGAGGAACTGATCAGGATGATCTTTGAACTTGACTGCAGCCATATCGATGAAGCAGATATTGTATTCATGGTCACGGACGGAAGAGTTCCCGATGAAGGAGCCTGCGTGGAACTGGGCATAGCCTATGCCAAAAACAAGAGGTGCTATGGAGTTAAGACAGATACCAGATCGATCGAAAAGAATATCGATCTCAATCCGATGATAGTCGGATGTTTCAGGAAGCTGTTTACGAACTATGATGGCGATGCCTAATCGAAGAACTCAGGCAGTATCTTTCCGAAAACGATCTTTAAGAACAAAAAACTATCGACCGCCTGATCCTTGCTGAAAGGCGGTCTTTTAATTGTCTTTCTATATTATAAGGATGTAATTCGGTTTATAATAATATACATAAATGATTGAATGCAGCAGCTAAGCATTGCATTTTTTTTATGATATTCTTGAAATGAGGTCAGATTAATGAAAAACATCTTGGTCAATGTATTCAAAGCCCTGCTTCTAATAATGGCATTGGTATTTCTAGAATTTAACAAAAATACATTAACAGGCTGGCTGTTAACTTTTCTGATCGTATTTTTATATATCTATCTGTATAAAACCACAGAAATAAACAGAGTCCTGCTTCTTTTTGGTTCTGTGCTTCTTTTTGTGATAACGGTATATGTGAGCTGGCCTCCTTATAAATTCGTTCCGGCAGTAGCCAATAAGGATCCTGAACCGTCTGAAGTCGTTACAACGGTTTACGGCAAGGTCAAAGGGGTCTTGAATGAAGACAGATCAGTAGCGGTCTATGCGGGCATACCGTATGCCAAAGAACCCGTGGGTGAGCTTCGCTTTAAAGAACCGCGCGATCCCGATTCCTATCCGGGAACGCTGATCGCCGATCATTTCATGTATCGCAGCATGCAGAAGGAAAATATCCCGTTCTATGATTCTCTAGCCAGGATCATCGGCTACCATGACTATAAAATATCTCTGGATGACAATTACCGGGAGCCTATAAGCGAGGATTGCCTGTATCTCAATATATTCAAACCTAACAAAGATATCAGGGGACTTCCGGTCCTTGTTTTTGTCCATGGCGGATCATTGCAGAATGGTGAGAGTTCATCCTTTGAATACAATGGTGAAAACCTGGCTAAAGAAGATATCATTTTTGTCTCGTTGACTTATCGGATGGGCGCTTTCGGTTTTCTTGCGGACAGACAGCTCATGGAAGAATCCAAAAACCACAGCACCGGCAACTATGGACTTCTGGATGTCCTGCAAGCCTTAAAATGGATAAAGGGAAATATCGCATATTTCGGAGGAGATCCGAACAATGTGACTTTAGCTGGCGAATCGGCAGGGGCAGCCCTTGTCTCAGCTTTGTGTATATCACCGCTTGCGGAATGCCTGTTTGAAAAAGCTGTGCTTGAAAGCTCGACTCTGGCTTCAAAAGTTCCTCCGCATTCGTATCGTCAGCTCGATGAAGCGCTTGCTTCAGGAGAAGAACTTAAGGAAAGAAATGGTGTTTTGGATATAAACGAACTAAGAGCTCTTCCAGCCGAAGATCTTGTCAAGGAAGCTGACAGTCAGCACCATATTACGGTCGATGGCTATGTACTGAAGGAAGATCCGTATGAAAGCTATCTGAAGAACATTCATAATGAAAAGGCCATCCTGCATGGCTTCAACAGCGAAGAAAGCGGTCCTTTCGTACTGTTCTCACAGGCCAATATGAAAAACTATGAAGATAAGCTGAGGTATTTCTTCGGCGATCTTACTGATGAAGTCCTTGCCCTGTATCCGGCTAACAACGACAAAGAAGCAAAAGAAAACTGGGCCATGATCTATGGCGCACTGTTCTTCAATTATCCTCACTATTGCCTGAACAGGCTTGCAGCAGCTGATTTGATACCGGTATATGAATATCGTTTCAGCAAGCAGAACGGTTCGCTTGGCCCTTGGCATTCAGGTGAGATGATCTATCTGTATGGCAATATCCCGGAAAGTTCTTCAGTATATGATGATTCAGACAGAAAGCTTTCGCATACGATGTCGAAGTATCTTATTAATTTTGTAAAAAACGGAGATCCTAATGGAAGCGATCTTCCAGAATGGAAAGAAAACCTTGATTCCAAAACTCTGATGCAGTTTGATGAAGAAACAAAGATGATAGATGATGATCTGATATGCCTGTATGCGATCATGGACAAAGTCTATGGTTTTGGATCCTGAAAAAAACATATGTATAAAAAAGCGCAGTTATAACCATGGACTGCGCCGTATTTTTGTCTATCTTGCAAGATATCAGTAAAAATCAATATCCCTGAGCTTTGTTTCAAAAAGGGAATAAATGATTATTGACAGCAGGGTTCGTCTTGCTGCAACCATTTATGCAGATAAAGGCATCACATGATGTCTTTTTTTCATTGCAGTACTTTTTTAGCCGATATGCTTAATCG
>JAFWKS010000264.1 GCA_017511325.1 Erysipelotrichaceae bacterium | reverse complement strand
CATCCTTATGGATTACTTCTATATTGCTCAATGCTGTTTTTGCCTGTGGATCCTAGTTGATGACACGTTTTCCTCTATAGATCAGGCCTTCGTTATAATATGTAACAAATACTTTGGCAACTGCTTTAGAAAGACCTTCATCCAACGTGAATCTTTCCTTGCGATAATCTGTAGAGTTTCCCAATTTTGCCCATTGCGAGCGAATGAAATCTGAATATTCCTTTTTCCATTCCCAGGCTTTCTCCAGGAATTTTTCTCTGCCTAGATCATATCTGGACAAGCCCTGAGATTTTAATCTTTCATCGACTTTTGCCTGTGTTGCAATACCTGCATGGTCCATGCCCGGGACCCAAAGCACATCAAAACCTTTCAGACGGTTATAACGTGATAAGAGATCCTGAATAGTATTGTCCATGGCGTGGCCAAGGTGCAGTTTGCCTGTGACGTTTGGTGGCGGTATGACGATGCAGTATGGTTTCTTAGACATATCACCGCATTCAAAATAGTGATGGTCTAGCCAATACTGATATTTTCCTTCTTCAACCTTCTTGGGATCGTATTTGTTTTCCAGCATTTTCTTATCCTCCTTCAAGAAACAAAAAAAGGTGGCCCAAGGGCGCCGATGCGCGTTACCACCTTTACTTTTAACTCAAACTCTTAACGCGAGCACACGTACCTAAGTAAACTCCAAGACAACATTTTCATCTTTTCCAGTATAAGTTCCACCAACCCTTATATCTCTATATTTCCAAAAAGACTACTTTCTTCTTTTCTTCGTCCATTAAATTATAATAAATCTTATTTGACAGATTCAAGTATCAGCTGCTTAAGCTCTTCAATATTCTTTTTCTTAAAAGCTGAAACATAGATAATATTATCATAATCCTTGAACAGCCTGTGTTTATTGTTCATAAGCTGATTATTCGAAAGCTTATCGATCTTATTGGCAGCAATGACATAATGAAGTCCCTTGTCGAGTATGAAGTCTTTCATATCGAGATCATCTTTTGTCAGACCGATCTTTGAATCGACGATCATGATGACAAGTCTGATCTTCTCCGTTCTGGAGAAATAGTCTTCCATCATCTTTCCAAAAGCTATTGTTTCATCCATCGATCTTTTAGCGTAGCCATAACCGGGCACGTCAACGGCTGTATATATGCCGTCAACATCAAAGAAATTTACAAGTTTGGTCTTGCCGGGAGTCTTGCCCACATAAGCCAGCTTCTGATTATACAGGGCATTAATAAGCGATGATTTTCCGACATTGCTTCGGCCGACAAAAACGACTTCCTTTTCAGTATCAGGAAACTCATTTCTGTTTGTTGCTGAAGAGACAAACCTAATCACTTAGCAAAGCCTCATTGATGACCTGATCGACCTTTTCGACTGGTATATATTTGACTTCATCCTTAACAGTATCCGGAATATCATCAAGATCCTTGATATTTCCTTTAGGGATGATGATTGTTTTGATACCGCTTCGATGAGCTGCCAGAGATTTTTCTTTAAGGCCGCCGATCGGCAGGACGTTACCTCTTAAAGTAACTTCACCAGTCATGGCCAGATCTTTCTTGACCGCCCTTCCGGTCAAAGCAGAAACGATGGCAGTAGTGATCGTCACGCCAGCTGAAGGACCATCTTTTGGAACAGCCCCTTCAGGAACATGGATATGTATATCATGTTTTTCAAAAAACTCGATAGGAATATTGTACTTCTTGGCGTTGGCCTTTATAAAGTCTAATGCGATCTTGGTCGATTCGACCATGACTTCACCAAGCTTTCCGGTAACGACAAGGTTTCCTTTTCCTTCAAAATAATTTACTTCAACAGGCAAGATATCACCGCCAAATGAAGTATAGGCAAGACCGGTTACCACACCAACCTGATTCTTCTTTTCCTTGGTTCCATAGTCGTATATTTCATGACCGAGCCATTCATTGATCAGTTTCTTGGTGACTTTTACTGATTTCTTGTTTTCCTTCAATATGGCAAGAACAGTCTTGCGGCACAATGTACCTATGATCCTTTCAAGCTGTCTGACACCGGCTTCTCTGGTGTAGTGCCTAATGATGTAAAGGATCATATCCTCATCAAGAGTCATCTGTTTTTCATTAAGACCGTTTATCTGCATCTGCTTGCCGATAAGATGATTTACAGCGATCTTGACTTTTTCATATTCCGTATAGCTCGATAATTCGATGATCTCAAGTCTGTCCAGAAGCGCAGGCGGAATATTGTCGCGGTAGTTTGCTGTACAGATGAACAGGACATCTGAAAGATCATATGGTTCTTCCAGATAGTGGTCTGAAAAAGCCATATTCTGTTCAGGGTCCAGAACTTCCAGCATAGCACTGGATGGATCTCCTTTATAGTCTGATGCCATCTTGTCGATCTCATCGATCAAAAAGACAGGATTGAGTGTTCCCGCTCTTTTCATGCCTTGAAT
>JAFWKS010000263.1 GCA_017511325.1 Erysipelotrichaceae bacterium | reverse complement strand
ATCAGCTGTTTTTCTTCTTCATCTTTTATTGCTCTGGCTTTGTCAACCGCCAATGAGCCGTTGATGAACGATGAAGCGATCTTTGCTTCCTGCATCGGCAAAAGAAATCTTGCCTGCAGAGTTTTATCCACGCCAAGGACTGAACTTGGATCGATATATCTGGAAAGCACATCGCTCAATACGTCGGTATCATTGATCGATATTATATCGACGCCGTCAATCTCTTCACAAGGAAACAGCACATTGAGAAACAGCTTCGGTCTCGTGTCTTTTTTGATCAGAAGGCCCAGGAATCTTTCGCCTGGAGAGAATCTTTTATTAATAAGGTAGAAGATCGCGGCTGGATCGCTTACCAGCATCTCATCCGCATCACTTAGATCCAATGCATTCTTTATTCGCATATTCATATATAAATCCTCCAACTAATATTCTAATCCAATCCGATTTTCAATGGAGTAATAAAGAGGTATTCGTAGTAAAATATTTGTATGCGCATGAGAAAAAAGAAATGGGTCTCACCATTTCTGGAAAACGAAGATCAGTATCTTATCGAAACTTTAAAAGGGGTGAGATCAGATAAGCCCCTTTATATAGAAATAGGTATGGGGATGGGCGATTTTATAACTGAGTCCGCAGCTAAGGAACCCGATATCTTTTATGTCGGCATCGAAAGGGAAGAGACCTGTGTAGCAAGAGCGATCAAGAAAGCTCAGGATTTGAAGCTTGACAATTTCAAAGTCATGCTGAAGGATGCGGGAGATATCGAAGAACTGTGTGATGAAAACAGCGTCGATCTCATCTATCTGCACTTCTCTGACCCATGGCCAAAAAAGCGCAATCACAAGCGCCGGCTTACATATATGCCTTTTCTGGTAAAATATGAAAAGATCCTGAAAGATCAGGGAACGATAATATTTAAAACAGATAACGAGAGTTTCTATGATGATTCCTTGGAATACTTCAAACAGTCTTCTTTTGAACTGGTGGAAGCAAACAGGAACTACTTTAAAGAAGGCGAACCGATGACAGCCTATCAGGCTAAATTTGTAGCTGAAGGCAAGCCTATCTTCTATGCGAAATATAAAATTAATAAGGTATAATGGAACTTGATATGAAGATTTTAAGAAAACTGCTTACAGTACTGGCTGTCCTGCTTATGCTTACAGGCTGCGGCAGCACCAAAAAATATACGGCATATACGATCTATCCAATCGGATATCTTTTAAACAGGATCGGTGGCAACAGGATCGAACAGATCTCTATCCAGAATAAATCGATGGTCCAGATCGCCAATCTTTTACCTAATTATGATGAGATCCTATCTGATTCATTAGTACTCTTCCATATCGGCAATCTTGAACCGTATATGGATCTGTATAAAGAAGAGATAGGTGCCCTTGTAGATTTGTCAGCAGGGGATCTTTCGATCCTTAACTGTCTTTATGAATACAAACGCTATACTCCGGTCATCGTCGATGGCAAGGTCTCCTATGTTGAAGGCCCGTATTATGAAAGCGATATGTTTGATGAGATAGATACCTATGATCTGGATCCGTTTATCTGGCTTTCACCAAGCGGTATGTATTGCATGGCTAAGGATGTCTATGATTATCTTTCCAGCAATTATGTCGAACAGTCCGCATATTTTACTGAGAACTACAATCTGGTCGCTGATGAACTCATCGCCCTGGATGCTTCTTACCAGGCTCTGGCAAACCGTCTGGTCAAGGAAAACAAGTCGATAAAATTCGTTTCCATGACCGGATCATTCGGCTGCTGGCAGAAAGACTTTGGCTTCCAGGTCTATCCGGTCTGTCTTTCAAAATACGGTGCTGTTCCTAGTTCAGCTCAGCTTGAGGTGATAAAAAACAGGATCAAGAATGACCGGGTCCAATACATCGCCTATGAACAGAATCTTCCGGAAGATATGCAGCAGGTGTTCCTGCAGCTGGAAGAAGAACTCGGTTTAAAGAGGATCACGCTTCACAATATATCATCCCTGACTTCAGCACAGAGCGAATCAGGGAAGGACTATATGTCTTTGATGTACGAAAACCTTAGCGTTCTTGAAAGTATCGCAACGCTCAACAGCACTTACACCCCAAGCGCAACTAATGAAGGTGAATCATGAAATTCTTACTTATTGACGGAAACTCCGTACTGTTTAGAGGCTATTACGCCACCTGCTATGGAAATATAATGAAGACTTCAAAAGGTGTATATACCAATGGTATATACGCTTTTGCGAATATGCTTAACAAGGCTCTTAAGACTATTGAACCAGACTACTGCGTAGTCGCTTTTGACAAGGCGAAACATACTTTCAGACATCATCTGGCTCCTGACTACAAAGGTGGCAGAAAGGAAACGCCTGAAGAACTGGTGACACAATTCCCGTTAGTCAGGGAGATGCTGGAGGCATACAATATCCCGTATCTGGAATACGATACGATCGAAGCCGATGATATCATCGGCTCACTGGCTAAAAAATATGATTTCGATACCAGTATCCTGTCAAGTGACAGGGACATGCTGCAGCTGATCGATGATACGACTGATGTTCTGGTCATGCGTAAAGGCATGTCAGATATCGCCAGGATGGATGAGAAAGCCCTGATGGAGGAATATGGTCTTAAGCCGTATCAGATCATCGATTATAAAGGCCTCGCTGGTGACAAGTCCGACAACATCAAAGGCGTCGAGGGCATCGGCGACAAAACTGCTGTAAAACTGCTTACTGATTATGATACCTGCGAAGGCATCTACGAAAACATCGACAAGATCAAAGGCAAACTGCAGGAAAAACTGATCACGGGAAAGGACTCGTGTTTCCTGTCAAAGACTCTGGCAACGATCAAGACCGATGTTGAGATCGACCATGATCTAGAAGAATTCAAGCTTAATATCAACGAAGAAGAAAGGAATGCCTTCTTTGAAAAATATGAGATGTATTCTCTGATCCGTATCACCAATAACGGCAGCAAAAAAGAAGAAAAAGAAGAAAACGTCAAAATCGTTAAGAAGATATCTGAAAAGCTTCTT
>JAFWKS010000262.1 GCA_017511325.1 Erysipelotrichaceae bacterium | reverse complement strand
CCGATGCGTTTATCACTCATTGCGGCATGAATTCTGCTTCGGAAGCTCTGTATTTCGGCGTTCCGCTTGTGCTCTTTCCGCAAACACCTGAGCAGGGTGCCGTTGCCAGAAGAGTTGAGGAACTTGGAGCCGGTGTCAGACTTAGATCGATCTTGGGTGAGGATGTCCTATATGCGCTGAACAAAATCTTAAACGATCCGCAGTTTAAAGTGAAGGCTGAAAGAGTTTCTGAGAGCTTCAAAGCATGCAAAGGGGCTGAAGAAGCCAAAGCGTTTCTGGAAGAGATCGCTCTACGATAGATCTTGATCTGTAGAGATGCCTATAAAAAACAGGTTTACAAACGTCATTTGAAAAATTGATGGTGTTTTGCCTGATAGAGAACATGATCTCTTGCGAAGGGGCTCAAACGCTTAGAAATAAAGTTTCAAAATAAGATCCGGATAAAAACACTAAAAAAATGCCGTATTTCTATGATGATTCGTATAATTAAATGTAGAAAGAAGAGAGGTATTAACAATATGATTCAGATTTCAAAAGAACTGGAAGAGAAACTGATCAATACCGCATCAAACGTAGGTGTGTGCAAACTCCTTGCCGAGAATGGCATCGATCCTGAAGAGTTTGAAAGATCACTGCCGGATTCATTCATGGATAAAGTTAATGGCGGGTATAAAGCCTTTGGTGGGGCCACTATTAAGTGTCCTTGGTGCCAAAATGAGGATAAAGACGAGATTTCGTATCAGATCTGGGCTTCCATGTGGACAGATGGAGCAAGCAAGTATAGATGCTGCAAATGCAAAAAATACTTTAAAGTCGGTCCTTACGGCACCTCCAAATGCTATGACGATTAGTCCTGTCGGCTTCTTTGTTGATTTTATCTGAATAATACTTTTGAGAATAAGGACAACTGTAATGGCTGTTCTTTTTAATGACAGGATCTGCCACAAGAAGAACTATATGGCGAGAAGTTTTTCAGCCTGTTAGTCCATAATAACATTCCTGATGAAGTTGGCCTGAAATTATGTAGGGTTTATCAGTGTTATGTCACAATTAAGTAGGATAAACATGTTTTTATAAGGAGGGAAGGCAATGAACAGAAAAAGTTTGAGAGATGATGAACTTGATAATGTTAATGGTGGCGTGTTTGTTCTTAACAGTGGAAATAAAACGCTGAAATATACAGATCAGAATAATATTGCTTCATACCATGAGATTTTAGACTTTGATGAAGCCCGTAGATTGATCGATTCTTATAAAGGACAGGATATATCTGAAGAGATTATTTTAAGGCAACTGATCAAATATGGCTATATACTGCCATAAAAACCTGAAAGTATCTTTATTCTTCAACGAAATGAAGACGGGATCACAAAAAGCATTAGCTATCTTGAATTATCAGGATGTATCTGATCAGGAATAGTATTGTCTGGATTTCAGGCTTGCTTATCTGCTTTGTCTTGATGAAAGCAATGATCATATAAAAAATGGCTAAGAAGGAGAGATAGGATATGGAAGAAAAATATGTTGTTTATGAGATAAGCGAACAGAAAGTGAACTACAATGAAAAACCATGGTCTTTTCAATTCTTAGGTGAATTGCATCTACAGGACCATGGTTTTAATTATGGCTGATATACTCTCTTAGCAGTGCAGCTTCTAAAGAATTATTTGCTGCTGAAAAATGCTGCTGATTTTATTCTACGATCGCTGTAAGGAGGTCTCCGGTCTTGATCTCGTTCTCTTTGAAGGTGCCATCGATCAATTCGACATTATCCTCATTGTAAATGCGAATGGTGCAGGTACCAAGATTTTCTCTTTTTATGATCCAGTCTTTAAGTGTTGAAATCTGATAATACTGCGGGGTGGTGAAGATCTCTCTTCTTTTGGTGGTACCTTTAATGACATCTACTCCAAACAAAACATCAGGGACGTATACATTATCGCCTCCACTTACGTTTTCCAGTTCCTTATGGTCAAGAGAATCTGGTCTTTCTTCAAATTTGTTGTCT
>JAFWKS010000261.1 GCA_017511325.1 Erysipelotrichaceae bacterium | reverse complement strand
GATGAGCCGACTTTCAGAAAAGAAATGGTAGAAGATCTAATTTCTGTTTTTGATGATGAAGATGTATATTTCGGAACCTTGAAAGTTGAAATAAGGAACGATGAAGAACTGAACAATCCAAACTGTGTGAAAGTTATCAACGATTTAAAAGGTGATGCGATCTATTTTTCAAGATATACAATTCCGTATGTAAGAGATGAAAAAAATAAAAATATAGTTAAGCATTATAAACACATCGGTGCTTATGGATATAAGAAATGGTTCTTGATGAAATACAGCGGTATGGCCAAATCTGGTTTAGAGATAAGTGAATCTCTGGAACAGTTAAGAGCCATTGAGAATGGTTATAAGATCAGAGTAAAAGAAACAGAATATGAAACGGTCGGTGTCGATACACCTGATCAGATATATCTGGCAGAAGAATTCATGGAGAATAATCTATTATGAGTAAATTTATCTTAATAGCCGGGCCATGTGTAATTGAATCAGAAGAATTATGCATGAATGTGGCTAAAACAATAAAAGACATAGCTGAAAGACTTGATCTTGATTATTATTTCAAGGCATCTTTTGACAAAGCCAACAGAACTTCCATTACTTCATATAGAGGTCCAGGTATTGAAGAAGGACTTAGAGTATTGAAGAAAGTCAAAAAAGAAGTTGGTGTAAAAGTCGTCACAGACATTCATGAACCTTGGCAGGCTGAAAAAGCTGCAGAGGTCTGCGATATGTTACAGATACCGGCATTTTTGTGCAGGCAGACAGATCTTCTTGTTGCAGCGGCTAAGACAGGCAAGCTGATCAATGTCAAGAAAGCTCAATTTCTCGCTCCGTGGGACATGAAAAATGTTGTAGGTAAACTTGAAGAAGCAGGAAACAGAAGTATAATGCTTTGTGAAAGAGGATCTACGTTCGGATACAATACATTGGTAGTCGATATGTCGGGAATAAGTGAGATGAAAAAATTCGGCTATCCTGTTGTTTTTGATGCGACCCATTCAGTTCAGAAACCAGGTGGCAAAGGTAATTCAACCGGCGGTAACAGAGAATATGTAGAGCCTCTGGCCAAAGCCGCTATAGCTGCCGGAGCTGATCATCTGTTTTTTGAGGTTCATCCGGATCCTGATAAGGCATTATCAGACGGCCCTAATATGGTAAAACTGGATGAATTCGAGGGGTTATTAAAGCGCGTCATAAAAGTCTATGACGCCATTCATTAGGAGTTACATGGATAGATTAAGTGAAGCCAGAAAAGTATTTGATACCGAAATAGAAGCTCTGGAAAAAACCAGGGACTGTTTGAATGACGTATTCATTAAAATTCTGGATGAAATAGAAAAATGTAAAGGTAAAGTTATCGTGACCGGTATGGGTAAACCAGGCCACATTGCCAGAAAGATGGCTGCTACTTTTGCCTCACTAGGCACACCTTCTTTTTATCTTCATCCGGCTGAAGCCATGCATGGTGATCTGGGTATGGTTTCTAACAACGATAGCGTCATCATGATTTCTTATTCCGGCGAATCAAACGAAATAATTGAGATCGTTCCGGCTATTAAGCTGATTGGTGCAAAAATAATCGCGATTACAGGCAACGGAGATTCAACTTTAGCCAAGAACGCCGACATCGTACAGGTATTGCCTGTGTTTAATGAAGCTTGTCATCTTGGCTTAGCCCCTACAAGTTCAACCACGGTCGAACTTGTCTATGGCGATGCGCTAGCTGTTGTAGCATCTGAGATCAACGATTTTAAAGATGTTGATTTCGGAAAGTTCCATCCGGCAGGCGCTTTAGGAAAGAAACTGATCTTAAAAGTTGAAGACTGTATGGCAAAAGGAAGTGAACTCCCTTTTGTGAATACAGACTCTTTACTTGTTGACGCGATCAAGGAAATGACGAAAAAAGGACTTGGTGTTGTCTGTATGGTAG
>JAFWKS010000260.1 GCA_017511325.1 Erysipelotrichaceae bacterium | reverse complement strand
TAAGGCCAAGTGTGATCTGATGAATGGCGAGATAAAGGTGATATCCAAGCGCAACGCCGGTTCAACATTTGTCGTGACTATACCTTTTGATATCGCAGAAAAGAAAGAAGAAAAAGAAGCTGACGCCATCGATCTGAATGGACGCATGGTTTTGATCGTTGAAGATATCGATGACAACGCAGAGATTGTAGCTGATCTTCTCGAACTCGAAGGTATCGTTTCTGAACGTGCAGAGAATGGCCAGAAGGCAGTAGATATGATCGTGGAAAAGCCGGAAAACTATTATGATGCGATCCTGATGGATCTTCGCATGCCGATAATGGATGGCTTGGAAGCCACAAGGAAGATCCGTTCCTTAGACAGAAAAGACTGCAAGGAGATACCGATCATTGCGCTTTCGGCCAATGCTCAGGAAAATGATATAGAAAAATCTTTGAAGGCCGGGATGGAAGCCCATCTTGTCAAACCTATCGATGTCGATAAACTGTATTCGACATTGGCTGAGTATATAAAGGGGAGAAAGTCATGATCAGATCCAAACAGATCCAAAGACCGCAGCTGGTTCTGGTCGTTGATGATCAGGAGATCAATCGTGATGCCTTAGGTGTCATCCTGGAAGATGATTATGAAATCATTTATGCGCAAAACGGTAAAGAAGCATTGGATGTGATGCGCGAACATATCGACGAGCTCGTCATCGTCCTGCTGGATCTGATGATGCCGGTAATGGACGGTTTTACAGTGCTTGAAACAGTCCGCAGCGATGAGGAACTTAAGAAGATCCCGATTATCGTCCTTACTTCTGATAAAAGTGCCGAACTGCGGGCTTTACAGATGGGTGCTGCCGACTTTATAACCAAACCTTTTGATGCGCATGAAGTGATCCTGGCCAGAGTAGGAAGGATCATTGAACTGAGTGAAGGACGAAAACTCATCTCATCAGCCGAGACCGATAAACTGACCGGCCTATACAATCGCAACTTTTTCTTTGAATATGCCGATCGTTTGTATAGATATCACAAGGACAGGCATATGGATGCGATCGTTTTGAATATCGAACAGTTCCATTCGATAAATGATCTCAATGGCCGGCAATTCGGTGACAGAGTACTGAAGACGCTTGGCGAAGAGATCAAGGCTTTCATGAATGAGACAGTCGGTATCGCCAGCCGTTTTGAAGCAGACCGCTTTGCGATCTACTGTGTTGGGCAGAATGATTATGAAGCCTTGCTTAAAAGGTTTCAAAGCAAGCTCGATGAACAGTTCCCGGAAGTCAACGTTCATCTGCGTATGGGCGTAAAGCCATGGGCAGAGGATACGGAACCTGTTGTGATGTTTGACAGAGCCAGAGCTGCCTGCAACACGAGCAGAGGTGATTATCAGAACCCTCTGATGATCTATTCGGAAAAGATGCGTCTTAAGGAACTTCTGAACCGGAGACTGCTTAACGATCTTCGTTCAGCTGTAGAAGAAAATCAGCTTGTCGTCTACTATCAGCCTAAATACGATATTCAGTGCGATCCTCCTCATCTTACTTCAGCTGAGGCTCTCATCCGCTGGAATCATCCTGAACTGGGTATGATCTCTCCGGGAGATTTTATACCTTTATTTGAAAAAAACGGTCTTATCAGTATCGTCGACAGTTTTGTCTGGAAACAAGCCGCAAAGCAGATCGCAGCATGGAGAGAGAAATACGGATTGACTTTACCGGTCTCAGTCAATCTTTCAAGAGTCGATCTCTTCGATCCGTCTTTGACGGATAAACTAGTCACATTGATCAAGGATCATGGCCTGAAATTCGATGATCTTAAACTGGAAGTGACGGAATCATCATATACGGATAATGCCAAGAACCTTCTGGAACTGATACACAATCTGCGCACGATGGGCTTTGAAGTCGAGATGGATGACTTCGGTGCGGGCTGCTCTTCATTGAACATGCTGTCAGACATGCCGATCGATGTGCTTAAGATGGATATGAAGTTTGTCCGCAATATCGAACAAAGTGAGACCGATCTTCTGCTGGTAAAACTGATCATCGATATTGCCAGATATATGAATCTGGAAGTAGTGGCTGAAGGAGTTGAAAACAATAAGCAGCTTTCCTTGCTGCAGGATGCGGGATGCAATGTGGTCCAGGGATTCTATTTCTCCAGACCGTTACCGCCTGAGGAATTTGAAAAGCTGATTGAAAAAGAAGTTGAATTAAGGGGGAGAAAATGACACTTAAGGAATTATATGAAAAGATCGACGGAAATTATGAACAGGCTGTCAATGTATTGAGAGTTGAAAAACTCATTGACAAGCATGTCAGAAGGATCTGCGAAAGTGAAGTCGTGACAAAACTGATCAATGCCAAAGAAGAACTTGATCCGACAGCACTTTTTGAAAGCGGACACGCCATGAAAGGCGTCTGTGCCAATCTCGGTCTCAGCAGATTGTCTGAACTGGCTTCCATGATCGCTGAAGAATACAGACCAGGCAATGAAAGAAAAATGAGTGATGAAGAAGTCAGAGAGATAATCGGAAAGATCGAAGAGCTTTACAGCAAGACCTGTGAAGCGATCAAAGAATATCAGAATCAGTAAAGCATATGGACAAAGAGGATAACAAAAAGAAATATTTGTCTGTTTTTGGCGCCTGGGCACTGGCTTTCGGTTGCAGTGTCGGCTGGGGATCTTTCGTCATGCCCGGATCGACATTCCTGCCTGTTGCGGGACCGATCGGTACGACCATCGGTATCTGCCTTGGCGGATTGGCCATGCTGGTACTGGCAAAAAGCTATCACTATCTGATCCTTCATTATCCTGAAGGCGGAGGTACATATTCATATACGAAATACTGCTTCGGCTATGACCACGGTTTTTTGAGCGGATGGTTCCTGATCCTGACTTATATAGCTGTCATCTGGGCTAATGCTACGGCTTTGCCTTTGATCATCAGGACGGTCTTTGGTCCGATAATGCAGTTTGGTTTCGATTACGAGATCGCCGGCTTCCATGTCTTCATGGGCGAAATACTGCTGGCGATCGGATCACTGCTGATATCGGCTTTCATCTGCATGAACAGAAAACTATCTCAGAACGTTCAGTTGATAATGGGAGCTGCACTGCTTCTTGGCATCATCATTACTACCGGATGTGCAATTAAAGTCCCCGGACATGCGGCTAATCTTGTTTCACCGGCTTTCGGGATCGACAGCAGGCCTGTTTCCGGTGTCTTTACGATCTTTGCTCTGGCTCCCTGGGCCTATGTAGGATTTGAATCCATTTCCCATTCAGCTCATGAAACCGATTATGATCCTAAATACAATTTCCCGATCTTTGTCTTTGTTATCGTTATGGCGGCTGTTGCATATTCATTGCTGTCACTGCTTTCTGCAACATTCATGCCTGAAGGATGCAGTTCATGGATCGATTACATATCCAACCTTGCAAAATATTCAGGTCTGGCATCGCAACCGGCTTTCTACAGCGCCAACAGCGCCATGGGAAGCATTGGCGTCACGATCCTTACCATTGCGGCATTCTGTGGTATCTTTACCGGACTGATCGGCAACTACATCGCTTTGAGCCGTCTTTTGTGTTCGATGAGTGAAGACGGCATGGTTCCTGAACAGCTTGGCAAACTTGACAATGAAGTGCCGCGCAATGCGATCCTTGCCATCATGGCTGTCTCGATCATCCTGCCGTTTCTTGGACGCACGGCGATCAGCTGGATCGTCGATGTCACAACTGTAGGCGCAACGATCGCCTATGCTTTTACTGCTGCATCGGCCGGAAAGATCGCCAAGGAAGAAAACGACAGACAGATGAAGATATACAGCTGGGCCGGCATAGCTGTTTCGATCCTTTTTGCCCTGTCTTTCATGATCCCGAATCTTCTGGCAGTCAAGACCCTTGCGACGGAATCTTATCTGATCCTGACGATCTGGAGCATTGCCGGTTTCATCTATTTCCACAGGCTGTTAAGAAAAGATGCCCATAGAAGACTGGGCCCCTCGATCGTTACCTGGGTCGTCTTGCTGGGTCTGATAATCGTCACTTCCAGTATCTGGGTCACCCAGGCTATGGAAAGCAGACTCGATGCTTCAGGCACTGTCATCAGTGAACAATGCAAGGAGGGTGCTGATGAACTGTTTATCCAGAAAGAGCTGGATAAAGCCAATAATTCGATGAAGATCCACATCTTTATTCAGATGGGGATGATCGTCTTCTCACTGGCTATTTTATTTGATATCTATTCTCTGATGCAGAAAAGAGAAAAACAGATCGAAGTTGAAAAGGTTCTGGCTGAAGAAAGCAGCAAGGCCAAGACTTCCTTCCTTTCCAACATGTCTCATGAGATCAGGACTCCGATGAATGCGATCATCGGTCTTGACAACATCCTCTTGAGAGATCCGGATATAACACCGAAGATCAAGGAAAACCTGGAGAAGATCGGTGCCAGTGCCAAGCATCTGCTTGGTCTGATCAATGATATCCTGGATATGTCAAGGATCGAATCAGGAAGGACAGAAATAAAAAGTGAAGAATTCTCCTTCAGGGAATTCCTTGACCAGATCAATATCATCATCAACGGTCAGTGCCTTGACAAGGGACTTCACTATGACTGCAGTATCGTCAATCATGTTTCCGATTACTATTTCGGTGACAGTATGAAACTCAAACAGGTATTAATCAACATCCTGGGCAATTCCGTCAAGTTTACGGAACCGGGCGGTGATATCAGTCTCATTGTTGAGGAAAAGATTGAAGATGACAATAAACGG
>JAFWKS010000259.1 GCA_017511325.1 Erysipelotrichaceae bacterium | reverse complement strand
GGTTCGATCGAAAAAGGCAAGGATGCCGATATGATCGTTGTCAAGGACAATCCTCTAGAAGATCTCAAGACATTGAGAAATGTGAAGATGGTCATGACAAGAGGAAAGCTCATCAAGGATCCAAAAGTCAAAAGAAAAGCAGAAGTTGATGAACAGCTTGATAAATTCATCTGATTTTTAATAGGAGACATTTCTAAATGCATGACAGGAAAGGAAAACTTATTATGATCACATTACTATCAGTTTTGATGGCTTTTAATCTTTTCGGCTGTCAGAAACACAGACCTGTCAGCGGTGGAGTGACAGATAAGACTGACCCGAATGCACCTAAAGAAATAAGATCCAAGGATATATCTGAATTCAGTGTCAATTTCTTTCATGAGACAAGAAAAAACAGCGAAGGTGGACAGTTCTTCGATTTTGAAGTCAAGAAGAACGATGAAGGCGTAATGATGGCTGAAGAAAAGGAAAGCGGAATATCCCATAAAGCTGACAAACAGCTGCTTGACGCACTTCAGGAGATCATCGACAGATATCAGCTTGTTTCGCTTAACGGTTATTACAGAGTGACGGCTGGTCTTCCGCCTGAGTATCAGAAATGTACGCTTCTGGTGAATTATGAATCCGGCGAAAAACTAACTTTCAGTGAAAACAACAATCCTGGCGCAAAATGGACAGCTGCGATCTATGATGTCTTTGCGAAATGGTTTAAGGAAAAGGGCGATGATTCTCTTTATCCGCAAAGGGAGGACAGCCTTGTCACAAGGATCGAGATCGTTTTCAAGGAAAGCGGCATAATAAGACATTACATGCTTATGCACGACATGAATAAAGACACAAACGAAGGCGATGATCAGCTTTTAAGAAAACTGATCTATGATGATGCAAAGAAGGAAACGATCGAAGAAAATGATGTCAGGATCCCTGAAGACTATTTCGGGAATGTCACGGCAATCCTGAAGAAATATGATCTCGATCTCAGATATGAATACAGTTATTTCGATCATCAGAACGGTCACTACGGTTTTAATGAAGGATACGCCGCTGATGAGCAGGACAGTAATGATCTGATCAGTTTTTATATCGAGTTTGAAAGCGGGAACGTATTGAATATCGAAACCAGAAAAGCCAGCGAGATAGAAGCGATGAGATATCTGATCGATGAGCTGATCACATACAACGATTCACTGTTTGAAGAGAAGGAAAACTCCTGATGGATTATCCTGCTGAAGAAAGATTCGTCAGAACATATATCAGAAAAAGCCGTCAGGAAAGGCTCCTTTATGAACTGAAGACGACAGAAAAAAGATACAGAGGTTTAAGCAGATTCTCTCATCAGGCAAGGGAACTGATCGATAATGATAAGATCCTGAAGACAGGAAAAGACTTTGACGATACTAAGGATTTAGAGAAGTTTGTAAAACAGCACGATGAAAACTGCCTGGTCTTTTCTCCTGATCCGATGATCGATGATTCTTCCATGAGTCTGAAAGAAGCGATCGAAAAAGCGAAGATGTCATCTGATGCGCTGATAATTTTGGGAACTGATTTTGCGATCGTTTTTGCTGAAGCGGATAAAAACGGAAGGGACAGGTTCTTACTTACAGAAAAGTCTATATGAAGAAGCATGTGACTGAGCTTTAGCGAATATGATAGGTGTATAATTAGATTAATCAAGCAAATATATTCAATAAATAATAGAAGGGGGTATTTATGGGTTTATTCGATAAGAAATACTGTGATATCTGCGGTAATGAGATCAAGTTTTTAGGCAACAGAAAACTTGATGACGGCAATATGTGCAAAGACTGCGCCGCTAAACTATCACCTTGGTTCTCAGGCAGAAGACATACGACTGTCGCTGCAATAAAGGAACAGCTGGATTACCGCGCCAAGAATGAGCAGCAGCTGAAATTCTTCAATCCGTCCAAGATCATCGGCAAGAGATATAAGGTCTATATCGATGAAGGCAAGAGACTCTTTGCGGTGAGCGCATCTTCCAACTGGCGCAATGCGAATCCGGATCTGATCAGCTTCGATGATGTCAGAGAGATCAAAATCAATATTGATGAAGACAGAGATGAACTCATGGACAAGAATGCGGAAGGTGAAGAGATTAGTTTCAATCCGCCTAGATATAAATATGAATATAAATTCAATGTCAATATCGGCGTGGTAAACAGATTCTTTGATGACATGGACTTCGAGCTGACGAGCGATCATCCTGAAGATCCTGTAGGTGAACCGTATAAAGAGTATGTCGAGATGGCAAAAGACATCGTCAAAACGATTACCGGAAAAGATTTCGTTGAAGATCGCAGCGAATTCACCTACAACGGTGCAAATAACACTGCATCAGCTGACGGGGAATGGTATTGTCCTAAGTGCGGTACCAAAAATAGCGGCAACTTCTGCATGAAATGCGGAACAGAAAGGCCAAATATCTTTGAACCGTTCTATTGTTCAAAGTGCGGTGAGAAGATCACTTCACCTGATATAGCGTACTGTCCTAAGTGCGGAAACAAACTTAAATAACGATGAGCTCCTGCAGGAGCTTTTCAATGGAATAGTTTTTCTAAAATGATAGAATAAAATTATAAATTAAGGAGAATGATACATAATGGAAATGAAATTTTATCGTTGTGCGAAATGCGGCCAGATGGTAGCTATCGTTGAAAAGAAAGGTTGCCCGATCATGTGCTGCGGTCAGCCTATGGAAGAGATCGTTGCCGGTACGAGCGATGCCTCAGTTGAGAAGCATGTACCTGTGATCAAACAGGAAGGAAATATCGTCACTGTAACAGTCGGTGCTGTTGAACATCCGATGGCTGAAGAGCACTATATCGAATGGATCGCCTTGCAGACAAAGCAGGGAAATCAGCGCAAACAGCTGAAACCTGGCAATAGACCTGAAGCAGTATTCGCTCTGGTAGATGGTGATGAAGTGGTTGCTGCATACGCTTATTGCAACCTGCATTCCCTCTGGAAAGCATAAAAACATGCCCTGCGAAAGCAGGGCGTTATAATAATAGACATGAATATCATATACAGAATTTTTAAATTGGACCGCAACACAAGAGAAGGAGTTGTCTCAGCGACTTCCATCCTTTCCATTATCGTCAATATAGCGGTCGCTT
>JAFWKS010000258.1 GCA_017511325.1 Erysipelotrichaceae bacterium | reverse complement strand
TGTCCGGTGATCGTTCCTCTTTTGTGTTCAACAGTAACGCCCGGGAAATTTCCGACATGCTGATTGGAACCTGTCAGCTGGTTGAACAAGGTGGTCTTGCCGCTGTTTTGATTGCCAGCCAGGGCAAAAGTCAACTTTCCTTCGAGAGGATCATTCTTTACTTCCTGCAGTTCATGATAGATGCCATCCTCACCAAAACCAGGGTGTTTGGCATCCCTGTCTGTTTCTTCTTCACTGTCTTCCGTATTTTTCCTGTCGGCTTTTATGATCTCGATGAGCTTTGCCTCATCGACTCTTAAAGTCAGCTCATAGCCATGGATCCTGAATTCGATCGGATCGCCCAACGGGGCATACTTGACTAATGTGATGTCGCATTCCGGTATGAGGCCCATATCCAAAAAATGCTGGCGCAGCGGTCCGTTCCCGCCAACTTTTACGATCTTTCCGGTTTCACCTATATTCAATTCATTCAGTAACATATATACACCTGCTTGTTAGTTTTCTCTTATTGTTATTATAATCTTCGGTTAATTTAAACTAACAGTTTTTCGACAGCTTTTTTCAGGGTTTCATCATCTCCGACATTGCCCGGGAAAATAATATACGGGATATTCGGGAACTTTGATTCATCAAGAGCTTTCCAGACCGGAACACCAGGCTGTATCTGGCCCAAGACCAGAGCTTTTCTGATCCCCAGTCCTTTAACACCGACATCAGCTGATGTTATGCCACCCTTGGCTAATACGAATTCCGGTTTTACATTAAGATCCTTTACCAGATGATAGACCCCTTCAGAGATCTTCACGCTTCTTCTTAAGGCTTCTTCCGGATCATCATCTTCCTTGCTTATGAGTACTCTATCGGTATAGACCGCCAGGCTTTTGCCTTGCAAAAGGAACTCTTCTATGATCGCTATGCATCTGTTTATCTCTTCATTGAATGCTTCTTCGCTTTCAAGAAGACTGCTGCATCTAAGCTTCAGTGCGCTGATATCAAGATCAGTTAGAAGCCTGTTCAGCTGTCTTGTGGTCTTCTCGGTGTGTGATCCGACAAGGATCAGACCGCCATGGCCTGTATCTTCGCTGATCATCTCTTCCTTATTAAGCAATGGCTTGTCACTTATACCGCCGATACATTTGACCAAAGCGGCAGCGCTGCGGAAATTGAATACCTTGTTTTGTGCGATCGCCTTGTATAAAGCGATGCAGAAGACTTTGATATCTTTCTCATCGATCGCATTGACGATGATCCTTCGCTGATCTTTCGCATCAAGCAGTATATCCGTTATCTTTTCGATATCGAAGTTTCTTAGATCAGCCAAAGATATCGACCAAACGTCCTCTTTTTTTATAGAACCATCGCTTTTTTCTTCGATGTATTCCTTGAGATCAGAAGAACTGTATCCGAAAGTCTTGTCTTTAGCGAATTCGGTCTCACCGCATGGGATCAGTTCATCACCATACTTTACATAATGGATATCATCGATCGTGAATCTTCCGCCTTCCTTGAAGAAAGGAAGAAGGATCTCACCATCGACTTTTCCATAGTCCTGCTTAAGTCCGTTTGAAAGGATGTCAGTCTCCATCGGATAGTGGCCTCTCAAAGTCGAATCGCCTCTGGAGATATAGAAGTATTTCTTTCCTGTTTCTTTACTGACCCTGGAGATGACCTCTGTTATCTCTTCGTGGATCTTCTGACTCTGCTTTTTTAACAGCGCTCTAGAATTTGTCAGGATGAAGAAGAGTTTGTCGTTAAAGGCTTCTTTCATCGACCCATAGGTCCAGTCCGTATAGACATTGATGTCATGAACGCACTGTACGCCTGTAGGATCATCATCAAGCACCACGAAAACATGCTCATCATTTCCAATGAGCATGTTCAGCTGTTCGTCTATGTTTTCTTTATATTCAGGATAAGAATTGAGAACGTCGACTTTCATCCTAGAGACCCAGACTTTCCCTGATTCTTTCAACAGCCAGTCTCGGTGAAGTCAAAACAGGCTTTTCCGTTTCGCCCAGATAAGGCAGGATGGCAGTCATCGAACCCTGTGCGAGCACGACGACATCGTTCTCAGCTTCAGCCTGTCTGATAGCTTCGATGACCAGGGCGTTGTGTTTTTCAACATCACCGCTCATCAGCACATCCAAAGCTCCATCGACGAGATAATCAGTGACCAGTACAGATTTATTTCTCTTCTTGGCAACTCTTCTTACCAGGTTGCATGAAGGTTTGACTGTTGAAGCGACTGTTGCGACAACGCCGATCCTTGAACCGATCGATACAGCTTTCTCAGCCATCGGTTCATCGATCCTCAAAGTCTTGCAGTCAGCCTGTGTCCTGGCGATCTCAAAAGCTTCACCTACTGATGAACACTGATTAAGGATCAGATCCGGATCAAGAGTTTTAGCTACCTGTACATATGTGCACATTCTGGATACGATATTTGAATTGATATGTCCGACTGTCTTGACTTCTTCAAGAAGTGAATCATCGATAATGTTTACCATCTCAACTTCCGGAATGATCTCTTTAAACAAAGCCTTCAGTTCATTCAGGGAAACCGGGCTGGTGTGAATCAGTACTACTTTCATCTTTTCTCTCCTTTTGATGTTCTTTATATTAAAATATAGTTATGAATATTTCGCTTATTAATATCAGAGATATCCTGATGTATATCGGCGCACTGACAGGTGTCTTCCTTATCGGATATGTCCGCGTCTCCTTCTCTGAACGCCGGAAGAAGTCTCCCAGCACTGCTAATGCTTATAACGAGAAGGAATTAAGTCTGCGCAGGCTTGGGATCATCATTCTTGTTGTGACCCTTCTGCTGGCAGCGATCCCCGTAAGTGTTTTCCAATAGAAGCTAAAGCTTCTTTTTTTATTTATATTCTTCTAGTTTCAGGATCGTATCCTTGACCATCTGTTTGGTTATAGGATAAGGGATGTGATAAAGTTCCGGATTGATGATCGTCGCATCAAGGACATCATCAAGCGGGTCATCCTTTTCTAGATCAAGATCCTTTAAACATACAGGCAGTTTGACCTTTTTGTTGAAGTCGTATACTCTTCTTAATTCATCATACTGCTCATCCAGCAATAGCTGAACAAGCGTACCATAAGAGACGATCTCGCCATGCAGATGTTTTCTTTCCATCCATTCCCTTACAGTCAATCCATAGTACAGCGCATGTGCCAGGGCCGAGTTGTAGTCCGGATTGACGCTGACCGATACCGAACCGGTCGCGATGATGATAGACTTGATGACATCTTCCACTTCCGGTGAAGAAAGATGTTTCTTGACATCCTCATAGGCTTTCTCGCCTTTTTCCAGAATCGGTTCATAACACAGCTTTGAAACAGTCACGCCATAGCTGCTTTCAAAATCCAGGACGTCATTCTTGCTGGAAAAGACCGATTCAACGTGTTTGGCCATCGTATCGCCCATGCCGGCCCAGAAGTATTTTTCCGGTGCACTCACAATGATGTCCGGATCAATGAAACAGTGGATCGGAACATTTTTCAGTCTGAACACTTCCTTAAAGGAACCGTCATCATTATGGATGATCGAGATCTTGGTCACTGCCGCACAGGTCGAAGCGATCGAGGCGACCGTGAAGACCGGTTTGTCTAATCTGTCGCCGACCATCTTGGTGACATCAAGACACTTGCCACCGCCGATCCCGATCAGCACATCAGCTTTCCTGACATCTTCATTCGCTGAGATCCTGTCGATATTGGCATAGGAAGCTTCTTTTCCATATACTTCCTGATGAACGATCTCAAGTTCTTTTAAAGCAGGAAGCAGTTTATCCCTGCTGGCTTTAAAAGCTTTTTCGCCATACAGCAGGCAGACTTTCTTTCCGTAAGGAGAAACTATCTCATTGATCTTTGTAAAGGCATCTGAACCCAGTGTATAACGAGGCAGAAAATTCTGTACCATATCTATCCTTTCAAAAAGTGGTGCCATTGAGGCACCTTTTAATTTTTAAAGCAGTGAATCGACAAAGGCCTTCAGTTCAGGATCCTTGCATCCTTCATTGAAGCACTCTAAGAATCTAGGAGTAAGTGATTTCTTTACGACATCCTGATCCATGGCTTTAAGACCTTCGATCAATGGTTTAGCGATCGCAGCCTTGACTTCTACGAGCTTGGCAGCGTTTCTGTTCTGTGATTCTTTGCGGCCTGGTTCATTTGGATAGCCCATGCCTTTAGGTGAACCGAAGGCAATCGTAAAGATATTCTTGAGGTTGACATCAGCGCCCCAGCCAAAGCCCTTGGCATAAGGGATCGACAGCGCATTGCCATTGTTGATCTGCAAAAAGAGGTATGCATCACTTGGTTCAATGCAGTATCCGCAGACGACGCCCGGCATCATGTTGCAGGCCATCAGCGCACCCTGTCCGGTACCACAGCCGGTAACAACGAAGTCAACTGCACCTGAATTGAGCAGTAAAGCAGCCTGTACACCGATGTTAAGGTAAGTGAGATAACCAGGCTCACCAAGCTGTAAAGGTGCTTCCTCAGTATTCATTCCGGTGTTGTATACGGTGTGTCCCATCGGTTCTACAACTTCTTTCAGCACATTCAGAACCAGTTCGTTCTTTGATGCCTGAGAAAATTCATTGATCATTGCGATTTTCATAAAATGTTCTCCTATCAATAATTATTTATCTATATATACTCTGTGAGTTTGTTTTCCAATTTAAGAAACAGGCGGAGCTATCAACTCCGCCTGTGCTTGTTATTCCTTACTGCCGTTGTCAGCAGCTTCGAAAGTATAACGATTATTTGAACCAATTAAGCGGATATAGTCTCTGACGAACTCTTTGACAGCTTTTTCAGCTACCATGCAGATCCCCAGATAATCGGTATTTGGTTCAGCTTCCCATTTAGCCTTAATAGCCTTTTCGGCTGCATGGAATGCATCTGTACAAACGTTGATTTTGTTTATGCCTCCAGCGACGGCTTTTCTAATGTTTTCTTCACCAGATCCGGAACCGCCATGTAATACCAGTGGCATTTTCAGAGCAGCTTTAAGTTGAGCCAGTCTTT
>JAFWKS010000257.1 GCA_017511325.1 Erysipelotrichaceae bacterium | reverse complement strand
GCTGGATATTATAAAGAATTTCATCTGTTTCTCGAATGATGGAATCAATAAGATTAAAATACTTGCTGGCTATCATCAGTACTTTGCTGTCAAGAAGGCAATCGAATCTACTAAAAAAGCCACCGTTACAGATGGTAAAGGCGGCGTTTTCTGGCATACACAGGGCAGTGGTAAATCTCTGTCTATGGTGTTCTATGCTCATTTGCTGCAGGAAGCATTGGACAGTCCGACCATTGTGGTTCTTACAGACAGAAATGATCTTGATGATCAATTGTACGGACAGTTCCAGAAATGCAAAGATTTCCTGAGACAAACTCCTGTTCAAGCAGAAAGCAGAGAGAATTTAAAGAAACTTATAAGTGAGCGCAAGGCAAACGGAATCATCTTCACTACAATGCAGAAGTTTGAGGAATCCCATGAGCCGCTCTCAGAACGCCGGAACCTGATCGTTATGGCTGACGAGGCTCATAGAGGACAGTATGGACTGACTGAACGAATCAAATTCACAAAGAATGAAGCCGGTGAAGAGATTGCCAAGAGAGTAATCGGTACGGCAAGAATTATTCGTAACAGCTTGCCTAATGCGACATATATCGGTTTCACTGGTACACCGATTTCCAAAGAGGATAGGAATACCCGTGAGGTATTCGGTGATTATATCGACATCTATGATATGACTCAGGCGGTCGAAGACGGTGCAACAAGACCTGTCTATTACGAAAGCCGTGTCGTAAAGCTCAAGCTTGACGAAAAGACGTTGAGATTGATCGATACCGAATACGATATTATGGCTAACAATGCCGATCCGGATGTCATAGAAAAGAGTAAACGAGAACTCGGACAGATGGAGGCTGTTCTTGGCAATGAGAATACTATCAATTCTCTGGTGAATGATATCCTGGATCATTATGAGAATTATAGAGAAGATCTGCTGACTGGTAAGGCTATGATCGTAGCCTATTCCAGGCCAATTGCTATGAAGATCTATAACAGGATACTCGAATTGCGACCGGCATGGACTGAAAAAGTCGGCGTTGTGATGACTGGCAGCAACAAAGATCCGGAAGAATGGCACGAGATCATAGGTAACAAAGCACATAAAGAAGAAATGGCTGTTAAGTTCAAGGATAATAACAGTCCGTTTAAGATTGCCATCGTTGTCGATATGTGGTTGACAGGGTTTGATGTGCCGTCTCTTGCGACTATGTATGTATATAAGCCGATGTCCGGGCACAACCTGATGCAGGCTATTGCCAGAGTTAACAGGGTGTTCCGAGATAAGGAAGGTGGACTGGTCGTAGACTATGTTGGTATTGCTTCAGCATTGAAACAAGCCATGAACGACTATACCGTCAGAGATAAGAAAAACTATGGCGATACCGATATTGCCAAAGTTGCTTATCCGAAATTCCAGGAAAAAATGTCTGTATGCCGTGATCTGTTCTACGGATATGATTATTCTAAATTCATGACAGGAACGGATCTTGAAAGAGCTAAGTGTATCAGTGGTGCGGTTAACTTCATTGTGGATGTCAAGAAAGATGTTCAGAAGGAAGCGTTCTTAAAAGAATCGTATTTACTGAAACAGGCGCTCTCGCTCTGCTCTTCTCTGGTTGGTGAAGATGAAAGATTCGAAGCGGCATTCTTCGAGTCAGTGCGTGTCCTGGTAAACCGTCTCGGCGACCAGGGTCACGGGAAAAAGATTTCTCTTCCGGAAATGAATGCAAGGATCAATGAGCTCCTTAAGCAAAGCATTAAGAGTGATGGTGTGATCAATCTGTTCTCCGATGTCCACGAGGAATTCTCCCTGTTTGATCCTAAGTTCCTTGAAGAGATTGCCAAGATGAAGGAAAAGAATCTGGCACTTGAACTGTTAAAGAAACTGATTGCAGAGCAGGTTCAGCTTTATAGAAGAACTAATGTAGTTAAGTCCGAGAAATTCAGTGAAATTATACAAAGAACCATGAATTCTTATCTCAACGGTATGCTTACCAATGAGGAAGTCATCCAGGAACTGCTGAGTTTGGCTAAACAGATATCTGATGCTAAGAAGGAAGGACAGCAGCTTGGCTTGACTGCTGATGAACTTGCTTTCTATGACGCTTTGACTAAGCCGGAAGCTATCAAAGATTTCTATGAAAACGATGAATTGATTGCTATCACAAAGGAACTTGCAGATGCCTTGCGTAAGAATCAGACAATTGACTGGCAGAAGCGTGAATCAGCCAGATCTAAGATGAGGATGATTATTAAGAGACTTCTCAAAAAACACAAATATCCACCTGAAGGGAT
>JAFWKS010000256.1 GCA_017511325.1 Erysipelotrichaceae bacterium | reverse complement strand
GCCGCAAAGTCATACCAGGTTCTAAGCAGAGGCAAAAGAGTTAGACTTACTATTCTTGGATATGAAGCATATGATTCAACAAAGATGACATTGCCTTATAACACTCATGTTTCCGAATATTTCGATATTGCTGTAGTAAACAGCGATGATCTGCCTACTCATGAGGGCGTTACATTAGCTTTCAATATGGGCAATCTGCTTACTGGTGCTACGGGTGCAGGCTTAGTACACATCGCTAACGAAAATACCGGTACATATGAATTGGTTCCCGGTACTATCAGTGGTTCGACATTGACTGTAACATTGTCTTCAACTTCACCATGTGCTTTCTATATCACTTTTGGCAAATATGCTCCGGTAGTTAATACAGGTATTGAATAATACCTGAATCAGCTTTTCAGCTGAAATTGCCAAAACAAAAGGGCAGTTTGAAAAATGCGGGTTTAGCTTAAATTAACGAAGAATAACCAGTTTGAAGCTCCCATATCGGGAGCTTTTAAAATGAGAAGAATACAAGATAAGAAGATTTGATTTTGGCGCGCTTGTGACGTATGAACATATTTTTTCATAATTTATAATATAGATAGAAAATAAGAGGAACGAAGATGAAAAGACTGTTATTATGTTTTGCAATATTGTTGATCATGACTTCCTGCGGCAGCAAGAGTAAAGGCTTCAGTGAAGAAGAGATCAAAAAGATCCATGAAACTGAAGAATTATTAAGAGAGAAACTGGTCGATAAGACCTGGCACTATTACGATGAACCTGAAAGAGCTGTAAGATATCTTGAAGATGGTTCATATGATAATTATTATGGTCCGGGGATCAGCGGACGTGATCACTTCAGTGGTGATGACGGCATGTGGGAAGTGAAGTATTGTGAGTCTTTAAGTGGTGATACAAGCCTTCTGGAAACAGATAGGGAAAGAGCTGAAAAGTATTATGAATACAACATCCTGGTAACCTATGTAAACATGGATGGCAAGACTAAGACCTACACTTTGAGCCTGGATTTTGCAGGCGATGATCTCGTTCTGGGTGGTGATAAACTATTTGAAGGACAGGATGTCATCGAACAGATGCCGGAAGGATTGACGATCTTTAAAGAATTGCCGGGCCATATCTGGTATATCGAGGACATGGGAAGCTATGCTTTGTTTTTTGACGATGGATACTGCTATATGACCTATGGTGTCTTTGCAGACGGTTTATCGAATGGCTCCTACTTGTATCGCTGGGGCTTTGATGAAGATCAGGGCATATTTTATCTGATGGATCATTATGATGTTGAGGGAAAGCTTCAGGAAAACATCAATTCATATGCGCTCAACGGCACGTTTGATGATCAGGGCAACAGTATCATAGAACTTGCTGATACGTGGTCCAACGGCGCAAACAAGATGAGCATGGCCATTGTTGACGGACAGGATGATTCAGCCAAAGCCTTACTGCACAGCTATGAACGGCTGCACAACTGGACGATCGAGAACTGGAAGAAACTCTATGATTGATCAGCTGTTGAACTTATTCATCAGATGTTTTTATCATCAATAGACTTAGAAGAAAAAAGCGAAGGACAGACATTGAGGATCATGTTTGTCTTTTTTTGTGCGTTTTTTATGAAGATAGTATCATATAAATAAGTGAGGGTATTATGAGTAAAAAACTGGAAAGATCACAGAAACTGTTAAAAATCTTCAGCATCATTC
>JAFWKS010000255.1 GCA_017511325.1 Erysipelotrichaceae bacterium | reverse complement strand
GAAAGCATCATCATGCCGAAGTTTACGGAGTGTAAAGCAAAACAGGAATACGTCCACCGCAAACCTTTCATCGACATGCGCAAGATGTCTGATGAACAGATAAATGAACTTATCAGTAAGGATCCGGATTTTGGAAAGATCATCTGCCGCTGTGAAAAGATCTCCAAAGGCCAGATCAAGGATGTCATAAACAGAAAGTGCGGTGCTACGACGATCAGAGGCGTCAAGATGCGCTGCCGTCCGGGCATGGGCAGATGTCAGGGCGGATTCTGTGAACCGGAAGTTCTCAAGATCCTCTCTGAGGAGCTCCATCAGAACGTGAAAGAGATAAAACTGGATAAAAAAGGCTCCAATGTCTTTGTGGCAACAGCCAAGGAGGACCTGTAATGGAAAAACATCAGCTTGTCATTATAGGCGGAGGTTCAGCCGGAATCGCAGCAGCTCTCGGAGCTTATGAAAACGGTCTGAGAGATATTCTGATCATTGAAAGGGAGAACGAATACGGCGGTATCCTGCAGCAGTGCATCCATAACGGTTTCGGCCTGCATACTTTCAACGAGGAACTCTCTGGCCCTGCCTATGCCGAGAAATATTATGATCTGATCAAAGACAACGAATGCATCAGTTTTCTGTTTAGTTCTGTCGTCACTCAGATAAAAGACAAAACAGTTACTGTGCAATGTGAGAGTGGTCTAAAAAAAATCGCAGCCGATGCGATCGTCCTTTCGACCGGATGCAGAGAAAGACCTGCCGGAGCGATAGGCCTCAAGGGAAACCGCTGTGAAGGCGTATATACAGCCGGAACGGCACAGAAATATCTGAACAGGGAAGGTTATCTTGTAGGCAAGAGAGTGTTCATATTGGGTTCCGGAGATATCGGCCTCATCATGGCCAGAAGGATGACCCTGGAAGGCGCCAAGGTCATCGGTGTTGCGGAGCTGCAGCCTTATTCAAACGGCCTGGCCAGAAACATCAAACAGTGTCTTGAAGATTTTGATATCCCGCTTTATCTTTCACACACGGTCGAAGCGGTCTATGGCACTTCAAGACTTGAATACATCACTTTGATCGAAGTCGATGATAAGCTCAAGAAGATCGAAGGCAGTGAACAAAGGATCGACTGTGACTGCCTGCTTCTTTCGGTCGGCCTCATTCCGGAGAATACCCTCATTGAAGAACTGGGCGTAAAGATCGATCCGCGCACCAAGGGTGCAGTGGTCGATGACCGCTACATGACTTCGATCGACGGTATCTTTGCCTGCGGCAATACCCTGCATGTCCACGACCTGGTCGACTATGTTTCAGCTGAAGGAAAGAAAGCCGGAAAAGCAGCAGCCGATTATGTTTTGGGGAATCTTGAAGAGACGGAATCAATCAAGAATTGTGTAAGCAATGGCGTTTCCTACATGGTTCCGCAGTCTTTCCATAAAGGAAAAGATCTTGAATTCATGTTCAGAGTAAACAGAGTATTCAAGGACTGCTATATCCATGTCTATGGTGAGGGACTGGATAAGAAAATAAAAAAGATGGGCATCGTCCCAAGCGAGATGCAGAAAGTTTCGCTGAAAAAGGAAGAACTGGAAAAGCTTGATGGTGAACTGAAGTGGGAGGTTGTCGAATGAATCTGATCTGTATCAATTGCCCTAAGGGCTGTCACCTTACTGTTGAAGAAGTCGATGGCGAGATCAAAGTCAGCGGCAACAGCTGCCCAAGAGGCATGACCTATGCCATAAATGAAATGACCAATCCTTTAAGGACTCTGACCACGACTGTTTCGATCGACTCAGAAAACTGTGCAAGACTTCCGGTCATCAGCTCAAAACCTTTGCCTAAAGGAAAGCTTATGGATGTCATGAAGGAACTTAAAACTACAGCTGTCAAAGCCCCTGTACATATGGGTGATGTTATAATTGAAAGTGTTTTAGGTCTGAATTCAGACATAATTGCTTCAAAAAGTATTGAACGATGAAAAAAATCCTGCTTGCATTATCACTGTTGATTTTATGTTCATGCGTTAATAGAGAAGACTATTATGTCTTTTCTTTTGATGATTATTCGATCACACCGGGATATGATGATGTGAGCTTCATGGATATCGCCTTTGATCTGGATATGCCGGAGACCCTTGACGGCTATGATAAGATCAAGAACGTTAAAATGACTTTCTTTGGCAAATACTTCGGCGATGTCGATCTTGTCAACCCTACAAGCAAGCCGATCGATATCAAGGACGCGAAAGTTTCAAAATTGACACTGTATCTGTCGCAACTGACTGACCACACATTCAAGATCGATGGAACAGAACTTGATAAAAGCGTCAAAACAAATTGCGAGATCTTCAATGGTGAATATATCGTCAGAAACGGTTATGCCTGTGCCATAGGCAAGGATGTCCACGGCAAGAAGAACGTGATCGTTCTTTATGGTGACATCTATGCTTTGGATCAGGATGAACTGAATCATCTGGAAATATATGTCGACGAATAAACTGCTAAGTGATGCCAAAGACATCTGTTTATATGCCATAAATTCCTGCCTGCCGGAAAAAGGAGTGAGGGATACTCTTGAAAGGCTTGATCTAAAAGG
>JAFWKS010000254.1 GCA_017511325.1 Erysipelotrichaceae bacterium | reverse complement strand
TGCGCTAATTTATTTTATCTTAAACGAGTGTTTTTATCAAGGTATATAATAAAGTTGTATGTATAGGCTGAGCACAGTAAAACCATGTATGTATAAATCCATAAAAGAGTATCGCGATCAGTTTTTAAAGTGTGGTGACCATATGGATGGCTGCAACAGTCTTGAGCGCTATGAGGATATCGAAAAGTGGGATCTCAACTGCCGGCTTTTTGAAGACAAGAAAACGCTGCCGCCTGGCTATTCTCTGGGTTTTGAATATGTCTATGTCGATGAAGATGAAGTGGCAGGCATGGTCAATATCCGCCCTGAGGCCTTATCTCACCCTTATCTGAAAAAATTTGGTGGTCATATCGGCTATTCGGTAAGACCTGATCGAAGAAGAAAAGGCATTGGTACATCCATGTTGAAGGACTGCCTTATCCTGTGCAAAAAGAAATTTGCGCTTAAGAGAGTTCTTATAACCTGTTTAAAGGAAAATGAAGGCTCCAGAAAAGTTATAATCAATAACGGGGGAGTATTTGAAAACGAAGTACTCTATCCGCCTGAAGAGAAATATTTAGAGAGGTATTGGATAAGCTTATGAAAATCGGACAATTCTCAGATTCTTTTCTGCCGATCATTGACGGTGTCGGCAGGGTGGTATACAACTATTGCGAAACGATAGCCAAAAAAGGGCATGAATGCACGATCGTCGCACCTTTGGATAAATTCGGCTATCGTGGCAAGTTTCCGTTTGAGATCATTGACTACTATGCCAAGAAAGTCCCGATCATGTCCTCTTATGATGCGGGACTTCCGCCGTTTGATCTGCATTTCAATGCCAGGATGGATATGACGGATTTTGAGATCGTTCATGTCCACACGCCGTTTATTGCCGGTTATGAAGGGATCAAATATGCCAAAGAGCGCAAGATCCCGATCGTCGGCACTTTCCATTCCAAATACTATGATGATTTTCTGCAGATGACCGGTTCCAAAACGATCGCTTCGCTTGGAACTGATATGGTCGTCAATTTCTATAATCACTGTGATGAAGTGTGGGCTGTTTCGGAGAACTCTGCCCTGACGCTGGTGTCATATGGTTTTCGAGGCAATGTCAATATCATGCCTAACGGCATGATGATCAAGGAACTTGATCCAAGCTGGGCTGAGAAAGCCAAGAATCACTTTGGCTTGAATGATGATCCGGTCTTGCTGTTTGTTGGACAGCAGAACTGGAAAAAGAATATTCAAAGAGTCCTTGAATCATGTGCCTTATTAAAGAAGGATGGCATCAGATTCAATCTGGTCTTAGCCGGCAAAGGTCCGCACGAAGCAGAGATAGCTTCCAAGATCAAAGAACTGGGAATAGAAGAAGAAACGCATTGTGTCGGACATATCCTGAAGGAAGATCTGCTTTCCGGTCTCTATGCCTTGGCTAAGCTGTTTGTCTTCCCGTCACTTTATGACAATGCGCCGATGGTCGTAAGAGAGGCGGCTAATGCAGGTACGCCTAGTATCGTTGTCGAAAAATCAAGTTCAGCCGAGATAATTGAAAACGGCGTAAATGGCTTTACCTGCAAGGATGACAGTGAAGATCTCTTCAGAGTCATCAAAGATGCACTGAATAATGAAAATCTCGAACAGATCGGTCTCAATGCCAAAAACACGATCCCTCAGTCATGGGATGAGATCATCGACCTTGTTCTTGAAAGATATCAGCATTTGATCGATAGACATAAGGGACTCCTGTAGTCCTTTTTGTTATAATCTAATTAAAGAAAAAAATAATGGAGGTTATTTTTTATGGGCACTGCACATAATAAAGCAAATGTAGGCGATATCGCCAATATAGTCCTGATGCCGGGCGATCCTTTGTGCGCCAAGTTCATCGCTGACAAATTCCTGCTGGACGTTGAACAGTTCAACAGTGTCAGAAACATGTTCGGCTTTACCGGTACATACAACGGCAAACGTGTATCCGTAATGGGATCAGGAATGGGAATCCCATCTATAAGCCTTTATGCCTATGAACTTTACAAGTTCTATGGCGTCGACAAGATCGTCAGGATCGGTTCAACCGGTACATACAAGGAAGATATCGATATCTACTCAACGATCCTGGCAACAGCTGCATATTCTGATTCATCATTCGCCAAGGTAGCTTATGGTGATGACAGTGAATTCCAGTATCCGAGCGCAGAACTCAATGCGGAAATCAAAAAAGCTTCAGAAAAGCTTGGCATCAAGCTGATCGAAGGCAAGGTCTGGTCAAGTGATGTCTTCTATTATGATGACAGTCAGCTGGCCGCTTCTTTGCAGAAAGCCATCGATTACGATCTGGTCTGTGCGGAAATGGAATCATTCGGTCTTTTCGCAACGGCCAAGAATCTGGGT
>JAFWKS010000253.1 GCA_017511325.1 Erysipelotrichaceae bacterium | reverse complement strand
GATGCCGTTTGTTTTGGCGTAATCAAATATCGAACTGACAAAGCTTCTTTTCCTGAGACCTTTTTCGCCTTTGATAAGTACCGGAAGTGAATGAGTCCTGTAAGAGATGGAAGAGATGACATCATCAACGATCTTGGAAAGAGATCCGTTTGTCGCTCCAATGATCCTTTCTAAAGGATTGCTTTGAGTTTTGATTACAGTATTTGCCTTTTCTTCTTCAAGATAAAAAGAGAGCTTCTTGTTATAGGGGATCAGCAAGGGGATGTATTGGGAGGGATATTCCTTTTTTATCGTCACGTAATCCATAAAAAATACCGGACGACCCTGGAATTTGATGAGTTTTCCTCTCTTCCAAAGCTGATTTAGTTCACGTGAAACGTTGGATCTTTCGATCTTTGTTTGATCAGCCACGTATTCAGCATCCGCGCCTTCAGAATCGATCAGACCGCTTTTCAAAAGATTTTCCGTGTATTTTTTGACACATTCATAGACTTTATCGCTTCTTAACATCTTTTTTCCTCCGAAATTGTGTTGAACATGTATCAATAAAGTGTCATATAGTCATATTTTATTCTTTATAAATGTCAATTTAATTATATAATCAACACACTAATTATGGAATAACACTTTATTATGCTTTAAAACCGCTTTTAGTGTGTCATCTTTTTGTGACACACTAAACGATAAAATTGGACGAGGCTGATTATTTGACAGCTCAAAAATATGGAAAATAGAATGAAACCAGTAAGAGAGGAGTTGTCCTTATGAAATGTAAAGTACTGATCCTGTCACATGGAAAACTGGCTGGATCATTATCCGATACCGTGAAGTTCATATATGGCGACGATGATGGACTTGGCTATATGAATATGCCTGATCCCTTCGACCAGGGTCAGTATGAGAACGATATCAGGAAGATTGTTGAGGATAACGCTGATGAGGGTGTGCTGATCCTGTGCGATCTGTTTGGGGGAAGTCCCTTTCTGACCTGTACAAAGATAATCCGCGATCACTGGGATACAACGGAACTGCTGACCGGGGTCAATCTTGGAATGCTGTTGGAGATAATGGGAAGCATAAAGGAAGCGGATATCAAAGAGCTTAAAGAAAAGGCATTGAACGCCGGCAAAGAAGGCGTAGTCGATATCAAAGAAAGGCTAGGTAAAAGATAATGAAGATCAACCTCTGCAGAGTTGACGAAAGACTGATCCATGGTCAAGTCATGACGGCCTGGGTCAAAAAATGCTGGATCAAGAAGATCATCCTTGTCGATGATGAACTGGCAAGGGATGATTTTATGAAGGAGGTATTGGCTTTAAGTGCACCAAGTGGTGTAAAAGTCGAAGTCAGAAGCGTTGAAGATACGCTCCAGACGATCAACAGTTCTGACAGTGATGAAAGTACGCTGCTGCTGTTCAAGGAAGTCAAGTTTGCTTATGAGCTGTACAAGGTCGGCTATGATCTTAAGGAGCTCAATATCGGCAATATCGGATCATCTCCGATCAGGAAGGCGATCACCAATCAGGTGTACATGTCTGAAGACGAGAAGGCGATGTGCCGCGAACTGAATGAAAAAGGTGTTTACGTCTACATCCAGAAGTTACCGCAGGATTCACAGGTAGACGTTATGACAAAAATTTAAGGAGGAAAAATATGTTACTGATTCAAGCTCTGATTATGGCCACGCTGGCGATGCTGAGTAAATGCGGTATGCCGATGTGGTCAAGATGGTCTCTGGGAATGGGCGCTCCACTGATCGCCGGTTTCCTCAATGGTATTCTGATGGGTGATGTGGCATACGGTCTGCAGATGGGCGCTTCCATCATGCTGGTGTATGTCGGCGTTGCGATCATCGGCGGTGCGATCTCCGGTGACCCAATGCTGGGTGGCTGGTTAGGCGTTACAGCCAGTATGATGGCTCATGCTGAACCTGAACTGGGTATCACAGTTGCTTCAACTCTTGGCATCATCGGTTCGCTGCTTTCTCCGTTAGAGAGAACACTCAACTCCGGTTGGGTAGCGAGAGCTCATGCCTATGCAGAAAAAGGCGACACCAAAGGTGTCATGAGGATGGCTACACTTGCACCGATGCTGGTCGCATTCGTGCTTTACTGGATCCCTGGCTTCATCCTTCTGTATCTGGGTGCACCTGCTCTTGAGGGCATCCTTGCAAACTTCCCGCCTCAGATAACCAAAGCTCTCTCGACTGTCGGCAAGCTTCTTCCGGCTTTAGGTCTGGCAATGCTGGTCAACCTGCTGTTCAAGAACTCGCTGATCCCATTCATCATTTTCGGCTTTGTTGCTACGGCATACCTGGGTTTAGGTACGATGCCTGTAGCTTTCATCGGTGTAGGTCTGGCGATCTTGCACTACATCTACACAAGAAAGGAGACAGAGTAACATGGAAAAAAATCTAGATCAGAAGACTCTGAAAAAATCTTGGCTGAACTGGGTATCATTCGGTCAGCAGTGCTATAACTACGAGATCATGCAGGGATTGGGCTTCGCCTCATCAATGATCCCTATCATAAACAAACTTTATCCGGATGATGCAGAAGCAAGAAAAGCTGCTTTGGAACGTCATCTTACTTACTACAATACTGAAAACAACTGGGGTGCTGCT
>JAFWKS010000252.1 GCA_017511325.1 Erysipelotrichaceae bacterium | reverse complement strand
CCATTGTCTTAGGAAGTCCGCACTGATAGAACTTAAGTTCCGGACCTACGACGATAACGGAACGGCCTGAGTAGTCGACACGCTTACCGAGCAGGTTCTGACGGAAGCGGCCCTGCTTACCCTTTAAGGAGTGAGACAGAGACTTTAACGGACGGTTGGCGGAACCCTTGACCGGATTTCCTCTTCTGCCGTTATCGATCAGAGCGTCGACAGCTTCCTGCAACATACGTTTTTCGTTCTGGACGATGATACTAGGTGTACCGATCTCCAGCAGTTTCTTCAAACGGTTGTTACGGGTGATGACTCGACGATACAGATCATTCAGATCAGATGTGGCGAATCTGCCACCATCGAGCTGCAGCATCGGTCTTAAATCTGGTGGTATTACCGGTAACATCGTCAATACCATCCATTCAGGCTTGTTGTCAGACTCAACGAAAGCGTTGATGGTCTCAAGACGCTTGATAAGTTTCTTGCGCTTGTCACCCTGAGCTTTTTCAAGTTCTTTGACGATAGCCTGTTTTTCTTTTACGACATCGACCTGCTCAAGCAAAGTCTTGATTGCTTCAGCACCGGTCTGTGCCTTGAATGCCTCTTTGCCATAGAGAGCTTCGTAGTTTCTGACTTCGAGTTCTGATAATGGCTGTTTGTATTCAAGATCAGTCGAACCAGGATCAGTTACGATCCAGGTAACGAAATATACTACTTCTTCCAGGATCTTTGGTGAAACGTTAAGCACTAAGCCCATTCTTGAAGGGATGCCCTTCAGATACCAGATGTGGGCGACCGGAGCAGCCAGGGCGATATGGCCCATACGCTCTCTTCTTACAGAAGACTTGGTGATCTCGACACCGCATCGGTCACAGACGACACCTTTGTAACGTACCTTCTTGTACTTACCGCAGTAACATTCCCAGTCCTTGGTCGGACCGAAGATCCTTTCACAGAACAGACCGTCTCTTTCCGGCTTCTGTGAACGGTAGTTGATGGTCTCAGGTTTGGTTACTTCACCATGTGACCATTCAAGAATCCTTTCAGGAGATGCTAAACCGACTTTGATTGCTTCAAACTTGTTTTTCGCCATGTCTATACCTCCTCTTCATCCAGACCCATTACGGCTTCCGGAGCTTCTTCTTCATCAATAGTGTCTCTGACCTGCAGACCTTCAGTATCTTCGATAACAGTCGCATTGCTGTCTCTTTCAACTTCACGGTCGTCCTCATCGACTCTGCTGATGCTTACTTCATTACCGTCAGCGTCCAGCATTCTGACATCGAGTGCCAGAGCCTGCAGTTCGTTCTTCAGAACGTTGAATGATTCAGGGATGCCCGGATCAGGGATCCTCTTACCCTTGATGATCGCATCATAAGTCTTGGTACGACCGTTGATATCATCTGACTTGACAGTCAGGATCTCTTCAAGAGTATGAGCTGCGCCATAGGCTTCAAGAGCCCAGACTTCCATTTCACCGAATCTCTGACCACCGTTCTGCGCCTTACCGCCAAGCGGCTGCTGAGTTACTAATGAATAAGGACCTGTAGCACGCGCATGGAGCTTATCATCGACCATGTGTGCCAGCTTGATCATATACATTACACCAACGGAGATTCTTTCATCATAAGGTTCACCGGTCTTACCATCACGGAGTACGATCTTGCCATCCATGGATGTCTGAGCTTCTTCCATGATCTGAGTGAGTTCTTCATTTGTGATTCCGTCAAAGACCGGAGTCGCAAACTTGACCGGTTTGCCTGTCTTTTCACTTAACGCCTTGGCAGCCATGCCCAGGTGGATCTCCAGGACCTGACCGATGTTCATACGTGATGGTACGCCAAACGGGTTAAGCATGATATCGACCGGAGTTCCATCGGCCATGAACGGCATATCCTCGATCGGCAGGATCTTGGAAATGACACCCTTGTTTCCGTGTCTTCCGGCCATCTTGTCGCCTTCAGAGATCTTACGTTTCTGAACGACATAGACCTTGATGACTTCCGTAACACCAGGACCGAGATCGTATCCCTCAGATCTCTTGAAGACTCTGATGGACTGAACGATACCGGCACCGCCGTGCGGAACTCTTAGTGAGTTATCTCTTACTTCGTGTGATTTCTCACCGAAGATAGCTAATAACAGTTTTTCTTCCGGTGATGCATCGGACTGCCCTTTTGGAGTAACCTTACCTACCAGGATATCGCCTTCCTTGACTTCGGCACCGACCATTACGATACCGCGTGAATCCAGGTTGCGGCATGCGCCTTCCTGAACGTTAGGGATATCTCTGGTGATCTCTTCATCACCGAGTTTTGTCTTTCTCTTTTCAATTGAATATTCATCAATATGAATCGAAGTATAGACATCATCTTTTACCATTCTCTCAGACATGATGATGGCATCCTCATAGTTGTAGCCATGCCATGTCATGAAAGCGATAGTAACATTCTGGCCTAAAGCCAGTTCACCATCATCCATGCTTGGACCATCAGCAATGATATCACCGGCTTTAACTTCTTCGCCTACTTCGACGATAGGACGGTGATTGATGCAGGTTCCGGCATTTGATCTGGCAAACTTCTCAAGCGCATAGTCATGTTCAACGCCGTCTTTTGAAGTGATCGTGATCTTGTTTGCATCAACATAAGTTACTACACCTTCATCAGCAGCGACCAGACCTGTGCCTGAGTCTTTAGCGATCTTTGATTCGATACCTGTTCCGACATATGGAGAATTTGGCTTCAGTAGTGGAACAGCCTGTCTTTGCATGTTCGCACCCATCAGAGCACGTGAAGCATCATCGTTCTCGAGGAATGGGATACATGCAGCCGCAACAGAAACGATCTGTTTTGGCGAAACGTCAGCCAGTTCGACATCGGCTTTGTCAGCCATGATAGTTTCACCGGCTTTTCTGGCAACGACCTGATTATTGACGAGCTTGCCGTTAATAACCTCGTTGGCCTGAGCAATGATGTAATCGGCTTCATCATCAGCTGAAAGGTAGATATAATCTTCAGATACATTGCCCTTCTTGTCGACCTTGCGGTACGGAGTCTGAATGAATCCGTATTCGTTGATCTTGGCATATGTAGTCAGATAAGAGATCAGACCGATGTTCTGACCTTCAGGTGTCTCGATCGGGCAGATCCTGCCGTAGTGAGAGTTATGAACGTCACGGACTTCGAATCCGGCTCTTTCTCTGGTCAGACCACCAGGACCTAAGGCGGAGATACGACGCTTGTTCGTAAGTTCGGCCAGTGGGTTCTGCTGATCCATGAATTGTGATAACTGTGAAGATGAGAAGAATTCTCTGATCGCACCGGAAAGCGGACGGTTGTTGGTCAAAGTCTTAGGTGTCGCATTTTCGATCTCGGTAATGGACATCTTTTCCTTGACGGCCTTTTCCATTCTTGATAGACCGATACGGAACTGATTCTGGATGAGTTCACCGACGGTCCTGATTCTTCTGTTTCCGAGCATATCGATATCATCTGTCGTTCCAACGCCATCAAGCAGTGTGAACATGTAGTTATAGAAAGCTATCATGTCAGACATCGTGATGCACTTCTTGG
>JAFWKS010000251.1 GCA_017511325.1 Erysipelotrichaceae bacterium | reverse complement strand
TGTATCATGGGCGGCGCTGTTGAAGGCGGCAATATCACACCTTGCGCCGAGTTCAACATCTATGAAGATCCGCATGCAGCACAATGTGTCTTTAAGTCAGGGATCAAGATCAAAATGTTCGGTCTGGATGTGACTTTGAAAGCCTATCTCAGCGACGATGATATCGCTGAGATCATCAGCTATAACAATACAGCTTCAAGGTTTTTTGAAAACTCAAACAAGCTCATCTATGCCGTGCAGGAAAGGCATAACGCCAATGGTCTTTGTGAACATGATACCTGCCCGATAGTCTATCTGGCACATCCAGAACTTTTTGTAGGAAAGCCATGCGGCATCTATGTTGAAACGCAGGGTGAGATCACCATGGGCAAGACCGTAGCTGATCTTTACAGTGATCATAAATATGAAGACAGACATTGTGAAGCATATCTGGACCTGAACAGAGAAGAATTTGTTAAGATAATCAAGGAAGCCTACAGAGCTTATTAGGGAGAGAATATGAAAACAGTATGGGATAAGATCGATAAAAAGAAAATGAAACAGCTGATGGATTTTTCCGAAGAATATAAAGTCTTTCTGGATAATGCCAAGACTGAAAGAGAAGCTGTTGATGAAGCGATAAAGCTGGCCAGAAAAGCCGGTTTCAAGGAATTCAAGGAATGCAAAAAAATAAAAGCCGGAGACAAGGTCTATTTCAATAACCGCGGTAAATCTTTGGCTTTATTCGTGATCGGCAAGGATGAGCTGGAAAACGGCATGAACATCCTTGGCGCACACATCGATTCACCAAGGATCGATTTGAAGCAGAACCCGTTATACGAAGACAATGGACTGGTCTTGCTGGATACGCATTACTATGGCGGCATCAAGAAGTATCAGTGGGTCGCAAGACCTTTGGCTTTGCATGGCGTCGTCTGCAAGAAAGACGGCAGCACCGTCACTTTAAAGCTTGGTGAGAATGATGATGAACCGATCCTGGAGATCTCTGATCTGCTCATCCATCTGGCAAGAGATCAGATGGAAAAGAATGGACGCAAGGTCGTTGAAGGTGAAGACCTCAATGCCCTGACCGGTTCGATACCAGCCAAATCCAAGGATGAAGAGAAGGATCTGGTCAAGAAGAACATCCTTAATATTCTTAAAGAAGAATATGACATCGAAGAAGATGATTTCATTTCTGCTGAACTTGAACTGGTTCCTGCAGGCAAAGCCAGAGATCTGGGCTTAGACAGGTCGATGGTCATGGGCTATGGTCACGATGACAGGATCTGTGCTTACACATCTTTGAGAGCTTTGCTGGAATCAGATAAACCAGCAAGGACTTCAGCCTGCATCCTGACTGATAAGGAAGAGATCGGTTCGATCGGCTCGACTGGTGCTGAATCTGCGTTCTTTGAAAACAGTGTAGCAGAACTATTGAACCTTCAAGGAGACTACAACGATCTTTCTTTAAGACACACGCTGGAAAACTCCAGAATGCTGTCATCAGATGTATCGGCTGCTTTTGATCCGAACTATCCAGGGGTCAACGAAGCAAAGAATGCAGCCTTCTTTGGCAAGGGCATTTCCTTCAACAAATTTACAGGAGCAGGAGGCAAATCCGGATCGAGCGATGCACCAGCTGAATATGTTGCAAAGATCAGGAAGGTCATGGATGACAACGATGTCATGTTCCAGTTCTCGGAACTTGGCAAAGTAGACCAGGGCGGCGGCGGAACGATCGCTTATGTCCTCGCCAACAAGAACATGGACGTCATCGATGCCGGCATTGCCGTACAGAATATGCATGCCCCATATGAAACAGCCTCGAAAGCTGATATCTATGAAGCCTATCGGGCCTACAAAGCTTTCTTAAAAGATATGAAATAATACTGCAGCTCAATTGAGCTGCTTTATTTTTAATCTTAATAAAAAATAAAAAAATAACATCTGTGAAAAACTTAACATAATCAGAATATAGTGCTATAATGTAAACGCTTGCAAAAAAAGTAGCAAGATAATTAGAAAAGAGGGAATTATTTATGAAAAAACTTCTTATGTTGATGCTGGCAGTATTGATGGCATTGACTCTGGTTGGATGTTCTTCCAACAACAATGGCGGCGGACAGGCTCCGGCCGACAATCGTTCTG
>JAFWKS010000250.1 GCA_017511325.1 Erysipelotrichaceae bacterium | reverse complement strand
TTTGATCTTTTCATCTTTATCCACAGTCAGCCACAGCATATCCTTAACTTTAAAAAGATGGGTATTTCCGCAATAGATCTGCTTCTCGTTTCTAAGCAGTTGCTTAAGATCTTCTTTCATGTTTTCAAAATCGTCACAATGAAAAGTCCTCTTCATCGAGATATGAAGATTTGTTTTGAAGAATCTTTCGGAAAGCTGAAGATCCTCGTTTTCTTTAAGACATATCTCTTTTATCTGCTGATCAATGTCTTCAGGAATAAGTCCGCGGACCCAGATGAATTCTTTCATAACTTCATTGTACATGTGCTTTGACAAAGAATGTTTAAGAGTAGAAAATAAAACTATGAAAAAATTATTGACAACAATCCTGATATTATCGCTTTTTCTGTTAAGCGGCTGTGATACTGAAAGCAAGATCGAAAGACAGATAAAAAAGATGAGCCTTAAGGATAAGGTCAGTCAGATGATCATGCCTTGTCTGCGCTACAGCTATTTTGAAAAAACTGTTGATGAAAACGGCAATGAGAAGACGATCAGAGAGCCATTGGAAGAACTTGACGAAAGATACACTTCCTTATTGAACGAATACAAATTTGGCGGAATCATCCTTTTTGAGGAAAACCTGAGAGAATCTGAAAAGAGTTTTAACTTGATCAGGCAGATCAAACAGGCTCACGGTGAAGATGAAATACCTCTGCTGATCTCGGCTGATCAGGAAGGCGGCTATATAAGAAGGATTGTCTTCGGTACTTCAATGTCTGGCAATATGGCCCTTTGTGCCAGCAACGATCCTTCAAATGCCTACGATTCAGCAAATATTATTGGCAGCGAACTGAAACTGCTGGGTATCAATACGAATTTTGCGCCAGTCGTTGATGTCAATTCCAATCCCAACAATCCCGTTATTGGAGTCCGTTCTTTCTCGGATGACAGTGAATACGCCAAGGAATACATCGAAAAATGCATCGAAGGATATCATTCACAAAACATCCTCACGGCACTGAAACATTATCCTGGACATGGGGATACAGCTGAAGATTCACACACCGGCCTGCCGCAGGTAAACAAGACTTATGAAGAGATAAAAGAAAAAGAGCTCAAGACTTTTGAATACGGAATTGCAGCAGGTGCCGATATGATCATGTCTGCACACATCATGTTTCCAAATATCGACAATTCGCAATACATCGCCTTGAACGGACAGAAAGTATATCTTCCAGCAACACTGTCAAAAAAGATCATCTCCATATTAAGAGAAGACATGGCCTATGATGGCATCATCATCACTGATTCTTTGACTATGGATGCGATAAGAAAGTATTACAAAGTGGAAGATACGGCCAGATTTGCGATCAATGCAGGTGTGGATATGCTTCTGATGCCGATCTATTATCATGAGGATGTTGAAACATATATCAAGGAACTTAAAGAATATACTGATATGATCGTGAAGATGGTCGAAAACGGGGAAATTGAAGAAAGCACGATAGATGATGCGGTAAGAAGGATCCTGAGAGTCAAATATAAAAACAAACTGGACAACAGGACCAATGAGATAGAAGAACTTTCTGCGCTGATCGGTTCCAAGGAAAGTCACGATAAAGAACTCGAGATCGCCAAGAAGACGATCACCATGATAGAGAATGCAGGAGTTAATCTGCCTTTGAACAAGGATAAAAAGACCCTGTTTTTAGCACCGTATAAATCACAGGGCAATGCGATAGACTATGCTGGCAGGCTGCTCAAAGAAGAAGGCCTGGCTGATAAAGAAAACTTTGCCTACTATGTTTTCGGATCGGATGATGCAAAAACATTTGATTACAAGATGATCGATGATTATGACAATGTGGCAGTTATAAGCGCCATGTACGGCTTTGAGGATATCTGTGACGAGTATTCGACCATTATTGAAAAGGTACTGGAATTATGTAAAGAAAATGGAAAGACAAGTATTTTGATCTCATCGCAGCTGCCTTACGATCTCTCCAGATTTGAAGCTGATATCAAGATGGCGACTTATCTGGCGTCGGGGGTCTCAGAGATACCTAGCGATTACAGCAGGGATGTTGTGACCTACTCGCCGAACCTTATCGCCTGTGTCATGCATCTGTATGAAAGCGGCATTTACGACGGAAAGCTTCCGGTGAATGTTCCGAAACTAGCCTATGATGAAGAGGAAAAGACCTATTTTGCCCTTGACGAGATAAGATATCAGCGCGGTTTCGGACTGACTGAATAGAATTTTGGCTGTTGTGAAAAACAACAGCTTTTTTATTAAAATGTACTGCCATTATCAAGCCTGGTCTCGTATAAGATATGACTGGAAAAAAGGGTCTTGAACAGCGAAAAAAAGATGCTGGAGGAAAGATCCTCTTATCTAAAGGCTTTGCGGATTTAGTGAAAAACGATACCAGTGAGTTTCTTTCATAATTCCGGGAAAAAAGCATTCATTTTAGTCATTTTTAGTAATAAAATAGAAAGGGAGGAAAGATGGAAAATTTCGAAAGAAAGCTGAGCGGTCTCTTCGATTATCAGCGATTTGAAAGAAACAGAGATTTGCAACGGATCATCAACAATGTTGAACAGCGTTATGATACCGGTGCGGTTTTATTGACGGAAGCAGAACTGTCGTTTGCGGCAGGTGGTAAGAACCTCGATAAAAAAGAAACAGAGGAGGAAAAAGTCTTAAAAAATGTCGATAAAACCCTCAATCGATGAAATTTATGAGGAGTATTATCAGAAAGTATTCTCCTATATCAATTCACGCATAAATAATTACCACGATTCTGAAGACCTGTGTGAAGATGTTTTTACTAAGGTTTTCAAAAATCTCGAGAAGTTTGATGAAAGCAAGTCGGCTTTGTCAACCTGGATCTTCAATATCACGAAAAATACCCTGATTGACTTCTACAGAACAAGACACGACAGCTATGAACTGCTGGATAATTATGAATACGAAGAGGAGAAAAATGCTGTAAGTGAAAGCGAACTGGCTGATCTTGCGACAGCTTTGAACAGACTAAGCAGCGAGGAAAGAGACATCATCGTTCTTAAGTATTATGAAGGCTACAGCCTTAAGGAGATCGGAGAAAAGATGTCGTTGACCTATGGCGTTGTTAAGCTAAGACATAACAGTGCATTGGAAAAGATGAAAGGTTTCATGGGATATTAAGATGGCTAGCCATCTTTTTATTTATTTAAGTAGAGAAAAACATTTGCACGTGTTTTATAATAAAAAAAAAGAGGTAACTGATCATGAATTATTATATCGGTATTGATTTAGGCGGCTCCAACGTGCGTGTTGCCAAGATGGATGCGGAAGGAAGGATCGTTCAGGATGTCATTGCACCGTCTCATGGCAAGGAAGGACCGGAGAAGATTGAAGCCAATATTCTCGGACTGCTTGAACAGTTTGATCTGACGGATGTCAAATCGATCGGTCTGGCGATCCCGGGACCTGTTGATGGTGAAAGGAACGTCATCACTCTGGCGACGAATATTCCGGGATGCGAAGGTTATCCGTTTGCGGCAAACATGGAAAAGATCACCGGCATTCCTGTCTTTTTGGACAATGATGCCAATGCAGCAGGGCTGGCTGAAGCACTGCTTGGTTCAGGAAGAGGCTACAATATCGTTTACTATATTACCCATTCGACCGGAATAGGCGGGGGATTGATCATCAATGGCAAGATCATTTCCGGACATAAAGGATATGCCGGAGAAGTTGCCAACGTCATCGTCGACCCCGATGCCAAACAGTATCCTATCTACAGTCATCTGAATCGCGGCGGTGTTGAGACAGTCGCTTCCGGTACTGTCATCGGACTGATAGGCAAAGATATCATCGGCGAAGAAGGAAGCAGTGCCAGAAAAGTCTTTATTCTTGCTTCTGAAGGCAATGAAAAAGCCAAAGCCATCATCGACAAGATGGCCAAGGATCTGGCGACCTGTCTTTCGGCGATCTCGGCTATCGTCGCTCCGGATTGCTTCGTCATCGGCGGCGGATGCTCTAAATCATCAGTACTGTATTTCGACCTGGTTAGAGAGTATTTCAAATCAATGGCTCACGAAGGCATGAGAGAAGTTCCTATTTTAAAGGCTACGCTTCAGGAACCGGGCGTTCTTGGAGCTGCAATGATCGGAAAGTCACATCTGGATTAATATGAATTATATTGAATTAAAGGAATATATCAATTCTGACAGGATCGATGCGATACTAAGCAAAATAATCTGTTCAAATGAATTGAATGAAGAAAAAGCAAGATACACAAAGTTGCTCGAAGAAGCTGTACAGCTTTACGGTGATGGCGATTTCCATATCATCTCTTCACCGGGCAGGAGCGAGATAGGCGGAAACCATACCGATCACCAGCACGGTCATGTCATCGCGGCGAGTTTGAATATCGACAATATCGCTATATTCAAACCGAATAATGAAAACATCGTCCGTTACAAAGACGGATCGTTCGAGACCAAAGCAGTCGATCTGAGCGATCTGAAAGTCCACGAAAATGAGCTGAATACATCCGAATCGCTTATTAGAGGCGTTGCCTACAGAATAAGCGAACTAGGCTACAAGTACGGCGGTTTTGACATGGTGTGCAACTCCAAAGTCCTGGTAGGATCAGGAATTTCATCTTCAGCCTGTTTTGAAGTGATGATTGTTGAAGCCTTTAACGGACTTTACAACAACGATAAGATCGAGGCTGCTGAAAGAGCCAAGATCGGCCAGTATGCTGAGAACTTCTATTTCGGAAAACCAAGCGGTCTGCTTGATCAGACGGCGATCTCAGTAGGAGGCTTTGTAGCCATCGATTTCAGAGATCCGGACAAACCGCTGATCGAGAACTATGAATTTTCTTTTGCTGACCATGGTTATGATCTGATCCTGGTCAATACGAAAGGGGACCATTCCGATCTTTCGCATGAATATGCGGCCGTAACGGTAGAGATAAAGGAAGTCGCTAAACAGCTGGGCGTTAACTTCCTGGCTGATTCAACCAAACAGGAATTGTTCAACAACCTCGCCAAGATCAGAGAAACCATCAAAAACGACAGAGCTGTTTTAAGAGCGATCCATTTTTTTAATGAAGATGAAAGGGCTATAAAAGAAAAAGAAGCCATTCGAAACAACGATATCGCTTCTTTGCTTAAACTGATGGTCGAATCAGGAAGGTCTTCATTCGAGTACCTGCAAAACGTTTACCCGGCATCAAGAGTCGATTCACAATCGCTGTCGATCGGTTTGGCTTTGGCAGATACATACCTTGGTGATAAAGGCGCATATCGCGTTCACGGCGGTGGCTTTGAAGGCACGATCCAGGCCGTCGTTCCAAAAAACATGACCGAAGGTTTCAGAAACGTCATGAAAAGTGTCTTCGGTGAAGATTGTCTTCTGGAAGTGAAAGTCAGACCTTTCGGTACAAAGATGATCGTTTAAGAAAAGTACCGGATAAAAAACAATAATCAGAAAAAGTCGTATGACTTTTTCTTTTTGAGCTCAAGTACGATATAATAAAATCAAGAGGTAGATATGTATCATATCAGTGATATAAAAAAGTTCCTGCGCTGCGAGCGGCTTTACTTTTACGGCAGAGATGAAGCTAATGTTTTCCGTCCTTATCTGCGTAATGATGAGAATATCACTGATCTGCTTAAGCAGTATTTCAATATCAATGAATGTTTTGAAGGAGTAAGAAATGATCAGCCTTCACGTTTTATAGATAATTATGATCAATACGAATGGTTTATCCATCCTCGCTTTTGTGACGGCGATCTTAGAATAAATA
>JAFWKS010000249.1 GCA_017511325.1 Erysipelotrichaceae bacterium | reverse complement strand
GCTATGGCGAACTGGTCGAAGAAAAAGAACCGGGACATGTCGGAGCAGATATCGTTGTCGGTTCCTTGATGAAGAATCTTGGCGGAGGCATCGCTTCAACAGGCGGTTATGTAGCCGGAAGAGCCGATCTGATCGAGATGGTCGCTGACAGGCTCACTGCTCCCGGTATCGGCAAGCAGCAGGGTGCCAACTTCAATCTGAACAACCAGTTCTTCAAAGGCATCTTCATGGCTCCTAATGCGGTCAAACAGGCTTTGAAGACCGCCATCTATGCAGCATACATGCTGGAGAAGCTTGGCTATAAAAACGTTTCTCCTAAATACAGTGAATATCGAAGCGATATTATTCAAACAGTCGAATTAGGGAATAAGGATTCGCTGGTCCTATTCACTCAAGGGCTTCAGGAATCTTCACCGATCGATTCCTTTGTCAAGGTACTGCCGGCACCGATGCCCGGCTATCCCTTTGATGAAGTCATGGCCTGTGGAGCTTTCACTCAAGGAAGCACCATTGAGCTTAGTGCCGATGCTCCGGTCATTGAACCATATACACTTTACATGCAGGGCGGCTTGTCGCACGAGTATGGCAAGCTGTCAATCATGCTGGCACTAAGCAAAGTCAGAAAGAAAAACGGCTGAGCCGTTTTTTAGTTGCTGTTGAGCTGACCGCCATCGATCCTGATGACGGTGTTGTTTATATAGTTTGCTTTGTCACTTATCAGAAAGCTCACAAGTTCGCCGACCTCTTCAGGTTCACCATATCTTTTGACCAGGATCTTTTCTGTTTCCTGTTTCAGGAACTCTTCATCATATCCTTCCAGTTCCTTTTCGGTTCCGATGAAGCCCGGGGCGATCGCATTGACATTCACGTATGGCGCATATTGGATCGCCATGTTGTGAGTCAAAGAAATAAGTGCCGCCTTGGAGGCGTCGTAGTCAAAGCACATTGGATAGTAGGTGTTGATGCCGTTGGTCGAGGAGATGTTGATTATTCGGCCGAATCTGTTATCCAGCATCTTTCTGTATACACGATCAGCGCAGTTATATGCTCCCACCACATTCACATCCAGAACTCTTCTGAATTCTTCTGCATTCTTAAGGTTATAGAGATTAGGCAGGTCGATCGCCGCATTGTTTATCAGGATATCGACCGGTCCCATTTCTTTTTCGATCCTTGTGATCATCTCATCAACTTCCGCTTCCTTTGAAACGTCAGCCTTTATCGCCAGGCAGTTTACACCATATTCTTTTCTGATCTTTTCGCAAAGCGCAAAAGCTTTAGTTTCTGAGCTAAAGTAATTTATCACGATGTTGTATTTTTCTTCTGCCAGCTTAAGGGCGATCGCTGAACCGATGCCTCCGGCTCCCCCTGTGATCAATACTGTCTTATGCATATATTCCTTTTTATATTATATTAATTTGCGTTAATTCTTTAAAAAAATCGAGCGAATATTTTATTATTAATATAGAAGAGTTTATTTAAATACGATCATGAAAAAACTGTTAACACTATTATTGCTCAGTATCACTTTTTTATCATTTTTTGCTGCACCTGTATCAGCCGACATGGGTCCTAAGGCGTCATTGACCATTGAGATCGTTAATGCACCTAAGAATCATTATTATGTTGCCCTGCTTACAAAAGAGGAATTCGGCCCATATCAATGGATAAGTGCAGTAAACATTAATGTTGCCGATGAAGAAACAAAAACGGCCTCTGAAGCCTTCGTGAACTATCAGGATAAGGACGGATATAAGACATTAAGCCATGTGCAGGAATGTTCAGAAAACAACACATTCTCCTGGACTTACTATCCGCCAAGCGAATTCAAGATCGCCATATACAATGTCGCTGATGGAAGCCTCAAGGTCTCTGATGCTTTCAAGAAACAGGCTTTCGATGCAAGGTTCATTGTCGAATACGGTCCTTCGCTCAAGGTCGAAGAAGTCGACCAGACTGCTTCAAATATCGGCAAGTTCCTGCTTAGGGCCATAATCACCACGATCGCTGAAGTCCTGCTTGGCTTATTGTTTGGCTATAGAGAAAAGAAGCAGATCATCACGATCGTAATAACGAACCTGATCACTCAGATACTGCTCAATCTGTTCATGGCGATCGCGGATGTCTCGATGGGCGGCTATGCATGGCTGATCCTGTTCCCGCTTGGCGAAGGAATAGTCTGGCTGATCGAGCTGATCGTCTATCTGATCGCGATCAAAAAGAAACCGAAATGGCTTATCCCTATCTATGTAACTCTCGCAAACGGTCTGACGTTTGTCGCAGGAGTGATATGGGGCCTCATATATTAACGAGAGGATGATGAACGATATGAAAAAAATTATTCTGGCTACCTTCTGTGCTTTGATGCTTCTTAGCGGATGCACAGGCGGCAAAAAGGAAGAAACGGCAAATATTGCCGGCAAGACTTTCTACGACACAGCCGATTCCTTTGTCTATACCGAGCGCTCAAGGCTCTGGCTGGGAAAGGATGAATCCTTCGTTCTGACTGACTACTATGTCGGAGGCATGAACGAGTATAACGGCACCTGGGCACTTAAGGATGGCGTTGTGACTCTGCAAGCTGATTCTAACGAATTCAAGTTTGAGATCAAAGATGAAAACAATCTGATTCTTCATACCAGCCTGACCGGTGCCAATGCATCCGATGTCTTTTCAACGGAAAAACCAAATACGGAAATACTGCCATATGGCATCGAAGACTTTGATTACGTCATCTACTACAATGCCATGCAGCCTATGTCCGATCAGTCTTATATCGAGATCCATGATGACAAGTCATTTGCGCTGATCGAAAAAGGTTCTAACGGCATTACCGAAGTAAACGGTCTTTGGGGCAAGGAAGGAAACGCCTACATGTTCTCCAACTTCGATCCGTTCAATGATGCCAGCGGCAACAAGGTCTACAACTTCGTCTTCCTGATCAATGATGAGAATTCTTTGATCCTCAACGATGATCTTGACGGCTCTAAGAAAGGTGATATCTTCACCACCGACGGAAAGATCCCGGCCGGTTATGAAAAACCGGATGATGGCTTTGCTTTCAAGACTCAGACTTTTGTCCATGAATCGATCCCGGATCTCAACGATGATTATCTGCCTACTATCACAATCGCTACTGACTTCTCTTTCCTGTTCTACGAGAACGTCTACGCCGGCATGGGCAAATATACCGGTTACTGCTCTCCTGAACAGAACGGCTGGGCATGCAAAGTCACTGATGGCAGTTCGATGATGGGCTTCAACTGCGGCAAAGACGGTGAAATCGGCTGCGATACTGTCAAAGAAATCATTTTCGAATCCGTTGATGGCGAGACACTTGAGCTCAAGACTGATCTGTGCATGTCAAGAGCCGGTGACCGCTTCAAGCTCTGGAAAGAATAGGGATGAGAAGGTCTATCCTTCTTATCCTGATAATGATGATTATGACTTCCTGTAATAAAGCAGACAGCGATCTCGATGTAGAGATCATTGAAAAACAAGAATATCAAGTCGAAGACCTGCTTGATACTTTTGGCTGGATAGGCAAGAGTGCCAAGGATCTCGGTATTGATGAAAAGTACATCGATCATCTAAGTGTCGCTGTCAAAGGCAAAATATATGGCTCTTTTGCAGAGGGAACTGCCTTCTTTGATCCTAAAGATGATATACGCAGGATCTTCCAAGAAGTCATCCTCTATGTAGACCTGAAGGATCTTTCCTTTGATGAGTGTCTTTCTTTTCTTGAACGCGACTTCAATAAGGCCTGTTCTTTTGGTGAAGAACCTTATGCTGAGGCAAACGGCGGAACAGTGATATGGTATCGTTTCTATACCAGCAAAGGCATCGTTCATATCTCTATGGGAGAAAACAACACTTTCTATACCATCAGATACAATGAAGCTGAAAAATCTGAATAAATAAATAGAAAACTGAAAAGACGGGTGACCCGTCTTTTTCTCTGTTTATTAATCGTTGATCCTTTTTTGAATCAATACGGTTTTCTTTTGTTTTTTATGATGCGAACAGATCTTTTAGAGCCCGTTTACGCTCATACATGGCACGGTCAGCTTCATCAAATACACTTAGAAGTGAAAAATGAAGGTCTTTATCATACTCGACCATACCGGCCGCAATAGTTTCGCCGATCCTGATCTTTGATTTATCTGTTGGAAGTTCGTTGATCTCCTCCATGAGTTCTGCCCGCTTTGAATAATCACTGTCCGTCAGAATGACGACGAACTCGTCTCCGCCGATCCTGAATACCGGGCTGTGATCGAAGACCCTGCAGATCTTGGCGCTGGCATTCCTGATGCATTCATCTCCTTCTTTATGTCCATAAAGATCATTGACAGCTTTCAGATTGTTTATATCACAGACCACGACCGCAAAAGGTCCCTGCGTGCCGTTTCTGATCGCTTCGTTTATCTTCTCTTCCCATTGCACGAAAGCGTGCTTGTTTTTGACACCTGTCAAAGAATCAATAGTCGCCATTTTTCTGGCTGCTGAGAGATTTTTGACATATTCCTGCTCCTGCCGTATCTGCGCATCCTCGTCCAGCAGGCCAATGATCAGCACGGTCTTGCCGTCTTCTTCGACCTTGGCCGCTTTCAGCCTTACATAGGTCGGAAGTTCTCCGATCATCAGACGATAGTCCAGTGCGAATATTCCGTCGCGTTCGATCGTCGCCAGGATATTCTCTTTGGTTACCTGTGAATGGAAAAGAGCCTGATCTTCCGGATGGATCGTTTTAAGACTGTTCTCATAAGTGGTGCCGAAGAAATCAGCTCCCTGCTTGGAGATGCCGAGATCTTCAAATTCTTTGGAAGCACTGTATTGTGTAAACTGTCCGTTTTCAGGATCCACGAAGTAAAGCACGATGAGATTTCCGTTCAAGGCATTGATACGTCGATAGGATTTTTTCTCTTCCGCATCACGTGCTGCCGCCATTCTCTCTTTTATCTGCAGATCTATATTGCTGACACCGATAACGATGTGGTTTTCGATCTTTTTGACTCTCATGTTGACATATACCGGCTCGCCTTCGATCAGAAGACGATAAGTAAAGTTGCAGGATCCGCGTTTTTCGATCTCTTCAAGCAGTTTTTCCTTATCTATTTGTTCAATAAACTGCGGCTGATCTTTTTCTTAGACAAGGTTCAGGGCGTTTTTCTTTGTCTCATTGAAGAAATCTCTTCCGCGTAATCCGTTCATGAATTGCCCTTTTTCGGTCCTGGAACCATACTCAATGTATTCATCTGTCTCAAGGTCCACATAATACATATCGAAATAATCTTCAGACAAAGCATTGATGACATTCTCATAGACATCTCTTGTACTCAGCGCTTCCTGATAAGCAGCTCTGGTCTGTTCATTTTCTTTCCTGATGCTGATGGTCTCTGTGACATCCATGCACATGCCCAGGATGCACAAACGACCGGTCTCATCGACAAACTTCAGTTTTGTCGACTGGAACTGTTTCTGATTTCCCACCGCATCATGGACATCTTCAAAAAAGGTATAAGGCTCTTCCATCGAAAGTGCTTTCTTGTCATCATCGTCAAAATGTTTGGCCGTCAAAGGATCGAAGATCTCATAATCCGTAAGACCAACTACTTCGGCCGGGGTCTTTTTGTTTGCGTATTCAGCAAATGCCTAGTTGCAGGCAAGATACTTACCGGACTTCGCATCCTTGTAAAAGCTCAGGGCAGGCATGTGATCTAATAGAGAACTAAGCGTTTCTTTCTGAACATTCAGCTGGCCGGTCAATTCATCGACCTCTTTGAATTCCTGGATCTCGGCCTTTTTCAGAGAACAGACAAAAAGCATATCGGCAGCGATCCCGATCACTGAAAAGATGACCTTCTGCAAATTCTGCGGTGTAAAGTTTATAAAGCTGTTGTCTGTGGAGAAAAAGAACAGCGTATAGCCAAACATGATCAAAGCTGCGACGATTCCGCCGCCATAGCCGAATAATGCAGAACACAGAACAAGCCCTGCGATCAGGATCATGTTCGGATTAGGAACATTGAAATGATAAACAAAAAGGATCAGCGCAGTCATGATGCCTATCGTTATGATGATCTTCTTTGGCAGAGAGACCTGCAGCTGCATCACTGTGTTTTTTCTCTGCTTATTTGTTACCGTATCTTCTTTTTCGTTTTTCATTGTCATTTCACCTGCTTAAATATTCTTGATTGTCTGTGGATCGATGCCGCATCCTTTTAAATAAATTTTACAGCGGTTTTCTTTGATCTATCGCTGCTTTTGTGCTGATTTGAAGAAGAAATAGGATCTAATTTTCATATGTTACGCCATAATGATCCAGTATATATCTGGCATAAGGCAAAGGCTTGTGCAGACGATCATCCGGACTGTCACTGTCATCAAACGGTCCGCAGGCGTCGATCGCTTTGAAGCACAGATCTATCGCTGCTTCCTTGTTTTTGGCCACACCCGTACCGCTGGCGTTTGCGTATACCAGTCCGCACAGGCACATGGCAGCACTGTGATCACCTTTTTCAAGCGTCTCATTCAGTAAAGCTATGCCCTTTTCAGGATCCCGGGCTATACTGTTGACACCGTTGAGGTATATTTCCGCCAGAGAATATCCATAGCCGTGCTCGGCTTCCTTTTCATAGTATTCTATGATCTTGCCGTCATCAGATCTGAAGTTATAACGGTAAAGGTCTCCCACCCTTCTGCATCCAAGATAGTAGCCTTCCTCTGCAGCTTCTTCATAGTATGACTCAGCTTCCGCTTCATTTCTTTCTGCATCCGCAGCGTAAAGACATAGATCGCCAAGCAATACTCTGGCCATATTTCTGGTTTCGAAATCTCTGCTCTTCAGCGCTTTAGACAGATAATCTTTTGCCTTTTCCACATCGGTCTTAATATCATTGTTCATATGCGAACCATTGGAATAGAAATAGCCAAGCGCCACAGCTCCCATTTCACAGTTGAGATCGAGCGCTTTCCGGTAACACTCAAGTGCTTTCTCGATATCCTTTTCAACACCATATCCTGTTTCATAGAGTGTTCCCAGTCCATAGTAACCGTAGCCGTGTTCTGCATCCGCAGATTTCTGATAGTAATCAAGTACTTCTGAGAATCTATCTTTATCCTGATCATAGCGTCTGATGTTTCCTAGCCAGTAAAGAGCTTTGTCGTTGCCGTTTTCCAGGGATGTCTTGAAACATGCGCGGGCTTTCTCCATATCGAAGTTGGCACCGTTGATGCCATACCAGTAGTTTATCCCCTGTTCAAAATCCTCATCAATATGAGGTTCTTCTTCATTTTTAGAGTAACTGCCGCAGGCACAAAGGGCTGTCGCAGCCACCACGATCAGACACAGTATCCTTATCAGTCTTTTCATCTATTTTTTTCCTCTTGTATAACCCAGTGAATAAGCATCGATGATGATATTTACGATCTCATTGAGACTGATCAGCACAGTCGAATCATCAGTCGATGTCATATTCTTTCCATGCAGGCTGATCAGATCCAATGCATCCTGGATATCGAATTCAGCTAATGATGCACTGTCTCTTTTTGCCGGCATAGTATTAAGCATCTCTTTTTCTTTTTCTGTCAACATTTTTACGTTCCCTTTTTATATCGTTATCTATAAAAAGAAGGACTGATGATGATCCTGCAGTCCCTCTTTGTGATCTTCTGTACGTTTTTCTTTAAGCTCTTCCTGAGTACTTGCCATCGGCAGTGCTGACAGAGACCTTTTCACCCTGTTCAATGAACTGCGGAACTCTTAATGACAGACCTGTTTCTGTAACAGCGTCCTTAGTCTGGGTTGAAGGAGCACCCTTGATAGCCGGGCTGGTCTCCGTGATAGTAAGATCAACTGTTGCCGGAAGCGATACTGTCAATACCTGTCCTTCATACATCATCAGAGATACTTCCAGATTATCGATCATGAAATACTTATTGAAGTCCATCTGTTCTTCAGAAAGCTCATAAGTCTCATATGATTCCATATCCATGAAATAGTAGGTGTTGTCAGACATGTAAGAGAAGTTGACTTTCTTCTTTTCGATGTTTGCAGCCTCAAATTTCGTTGAAGCATTGAAGTTTCTTTCCTGTGTAGCACCGGTCTTGAGATTCTTCATCTTGGTACGCAAGATAGCGGCACCTTTACCTGGCTTTACATGCTGGAAGTCTAAGACTACCCATGGATCGCCATCTACAATCAATGTTAAACCTGTTTTAAAATCGCCTGATTCAATTGCCATATTTATTCACCTTTTTCTTTTTTACAGAATATATTTTACCAGACACTGTTTATTTATATCAAATCAGAATACCGAAGCTGCTTCCTCTTTGTGCGAGCGGATGTATCTGCTCCATTTGATATAGCCATAAGTCGTGTTTGTAAAGTAGCCAAGCTTCAGTATCAGCAGGACATACTGACCGCTCAGGACATTGATGATCGCTTCAAGCAAAGCACAGATATACCAGGCGATCCACTGTTCCCTCAAACGGAAGAAGATGAATAAGCCGTTGGCGATACCGACTGCCGAAGCACAGGCATCAAGATAGATGATCAGTGTTTCGATGTTCTTGTTTCTGATGAAATCGGAATTTATATCAAGACCGCTTATGAGATAACCTACTCCGATCGTCCATAAGATTATGCCCAGGATTATCAGTACTTCCTGATAGCCTTTAAGTCTTCTGACCATCGTCAGTTCATCTTCCACTTCATCTTTGTGTTTTGTCCAGTTGATGAAACTCAGGATGTCGATCGGCAGCCAGAAGAACAGCGTTACGACCATCGTCGCAAAGCGGTACATCAGCACGATGCAGATGACGATCTCCGTGATCTCAACCAGCACAGAGACCAGGAAATTGTATCTGGACTGCTTGGATATCAAAAGTTCACACAGGATATTCAGGAAGGTATCCAGCAGATACAGCAGCATGATCCAGATGCCATTGACGCCGTTGGCACTTTCTTCCGGAAAGATCACCGCAAAGATCGTTGCCAGAGACATGATCGATAGGAACCAGCACTTTTCATATAGCGAGAAGAAGCCGGAGAACAGGATCATTATCAGTAAGGACAGCGACAGTATCAGCAGGGCGTTGCCCAGATTGAATACCGGCATCAGCTTTTCGGCCATGATCCCTTTATAGGTGTTTATGATCGTATTCCTGTCAGGGTCTTTGTGATCGAAGTAAAGGATTGTCCCGTCTGCTGTTTCATATTTATGAGCTTCGATACTGTTCTGATCAAGTTCTATATACTTTTCATAAGGATAGGTGATGATCAGTTTGCCATCCCCGTCCACATATACAACATCACAGACCGTGGAATCTTCATCATAGTCTTCATATGAATCATCTCTTTCCATGACTACGCTTCCCTGATACTTCAGTCTGCCCGGATCAGAATTAAGTTTCGCTGATCCCTTCACAAAAGAAACGATTGCTGTAACGATCAGTAAAGCCAGAACGAGGAATCCTATCGTTCTGATCTTCTTGTTTGGTTCAATATACTTTTTAAACTTCTCTATCATCTTTTCCATTATATATGATTATCTTCTGATATTAAGAATTGTTTTTTCAGACAGTTATTTCTTTCCATCAAAAATCTTCGTTTTCATCTGATCTATTTTTGTATGCAACTGAATATAAAAAAAGATATATGTTTCATTACTGATCCATATATCTTTTTGAATCATTTAGATCACTTTGCCAGGATTGAGGATTTCCTTTGGATCAAAGACTTTCTTGATGCTCGACATGAGTTGCATCTGCCTGTCACCGACCTGTTTCTTTAGATATTCTCTCTTGGCATAACCGATCCCGTGTTCCCCTGAGACCATACCGCCGAATTCTCTGGCTTTGGCATATAACAGGTCAAAGCCTTTCTTTATCTTTTCTTCCCATTCTTCAACAGGCATTTTATCCTTGCACAGATAGATGTGCAGGTTTCCATCGCCCGCATGACCGAAGGAAGGTATCCTTATGCCGACGATCTGTCCGACTTCATGAGTGTACTTGATAAAATCGGCTACCTTGGATTTAGGAACGACGACATCACACTCATCCATCAGATCAGTAGAAGCCTTGATCGCTTCAAGGAAAGCACCTCTGGCATTCCAGACGGATTTCTTCCTTTCATCTGTATCCACAAAGTAGCCATCGACCGCTCCCTTATCAAGACACAGCTGAGCTACCTTGGTGTATTCCTTCTCGATCTCTTCCATACTGTTGCCGTCAAAGGTCAGAAGGATATAGGCTTCATAATTGGTATCCGGGAATTTCTTGCCCAAAAATTCCTCGGCTGAGATGATCGTGTCCAGGGACATATACTCGATCGCCGTCAGTGAAGCTTTGGATTTGATCAGTTCCGGAACGACTTCGATCGCCTTCTCCATCGTTAAGAATGGCAGCAGCATCGAAACGGAATATGAAGGTTTAGGAAGCAGTTTAAGTATTGCCTCGGTAATTATACATAGTGTTCCTTCCGAACCGATGATCAGATCTTTCAGATCATAGCCTGAAGAGTTCTTGACGACCTTGCCGCCCAGATGTTCGATCGAACCGTCCGGAAGCACGATGGTAAGTCCTCTGACATAATCTCTGGTCACACCATATTTGACCGCTCTCATGCCGCCGGCATTGGTCGAGATATTGCCGCCGATCGTCGCTGACTTCTCACCCGGATCAGGCGGATAGAAGAGATCTCTTTCTTCAACGTAGGCCTGTAGTTCCATCAGAAGAACGCCTGGTTCTACAGTCACCGTGAGGTTGTTTTCATCGAGTTCCAGGATCCTGTTCATCTGTTTGGTACAGATCATGATGCCTTCATGAAGAGCGATCGCCGCACCGACGAGGTCTGTTCCTGAGCCTCTGGCTACGACCGGGATATTGTTTTCATAGGCATAGGCCATGATCCTAGAGACTTCTTCAGTGGACCTTACAAAGATCAGAACTTCCGGCTTGACTTCAATGCCGCCTAGTTCGTCGTGGGCAAAGTCATCGGATATCTCATCATGGACCAGTATCCTTTCCTTAGGTACGAGCGACTTAAGGTAAGTGACATCTTTCTCATCTATTTTCTTATACATGGCCTTTCCCCTTCCTTATTTCTTTGATCAGCTTCGGCACGATCTCATACATATCGCCGACGATACCGTAGTTGGCAACATCGAAGATCTGGGCATTCTTATCGCTGTTGATGGCGATGACGCATTCAGCATTGTTCATGCCGGCCGTAAACTGGATCGCTCCTGAGATTCCTAAAGTTATAAGCAGTTTAGGTTTGACGGTCTTGCCGCTTAAGCCGATCTGATGTTTGGTGTCAAAGATATTGGCTTCGACCATCGGTCTGGAACAGGCGACTACTGCACCAAGCTCTTCTGCCAGCTCATTTATCATCTTGAGGTCATCTTTTGATTTAAGGCCTCTGCCGACCGCCACGATCGCATCAGCTTCGGAGATATCTACTTCCTTAGGCTTTTCTTCGATCCACAGGATCTCATTATGACTCTTGAGCCATTCATCCTTGATCGGGACCATTTCTATCTCACCATGGATCTCTTTGATTTTCTCAGGGGCATCGAAGATCTTGTATCTGACCGTCGCAAACTGCGGACGATGGTTCGGGTTGATGATCTGAGCCATGATGTTGCCACCGAAGGCTGGTCTGATCTGGACCAGATCAGTATTCTCTTTCATCTCCAGCTTCGTACAGTCAGCTGTAAGACCGGTATGAAATCTTGCGGCTACTCTAGGAGCCAGACAGCGGCCGATGTTGGTGGCACCGACCAGGATGCTGGAAGGTTTGATCCTTTCGATGAAATCCGCAAAACAGTTCGCATATCTTTCGATATCGAAATTCTTCAGCTGTTCATGTTCATAGACAAAGACTTTATCGACACCATAGGACAGCAGCTCATCTGCTGCTTCTTTGGTATCCTTTCCTATCAGCAAGGCATAGACCGGATGATCGATGACTTTCGCAAGCTGCCTGGCCTTGCCTATTAGTTCAAAAGTCACGTTATGAATGCTTCCGCAATTATAGTCGGCATAGACACAGATGCCTCTGTATTCATCTTTGTTTATCTCTTCGACCTTTTCTTCTTCAAAGGTTATGACACCTGCTGGTCCCTTATTCACACACATCTTGCATACTCTACAAGCTGCCGAGATATCAAGCTTGCCGTCATTATAGGAAATGGCCTTGAACGGACACAGTTCAACAAGAGTCCTGGCATTATCTTCATTTATTTTTTCATGATTTATCTTTAAACCCATATCCCACCTCTAGATGAACTTGTGTTCCTTTAATATCTCATAAGTCTTAAGGTTCAGATCGCCATCAGTGATCATCTGTTTCTCTTTTGTCTTTTCCGGTTCAAAGATCCTTTCGACCTGCGTAGGCGAACCCTTGAGTCCGTAATGGGTCTCGTCCTGATCTTCTACATCCGCAAAAGTGACGATCTTGATCAGATCAGCACAATCCTTGTATTCCAGTTTTCTCTTGAATGAAGGCAGCCTTGGCGTATTGATCTCACTGTCGGTGCAGATCAGACAAGGAAGTTCGATCTTGCCATGAACGATCAGATTGTCCTGATTGGCTGTATAGACGAGTTTTCCTTCTTCCAGCTCCACAAGCCTGATGTTGGCGACATGGGGGATACCCAGGTGTTCTGCCAGTTCGCTTCCTACCTGAGCCGTATCGCCATCGGTCGTCTGCTTGCCGGTAATGATCAGATCGACGTCTTCGATCGTCCTGATGCCGCTGCAAAGAGTATAGGATGTGGCTAAGACATCAGCCCCGCCGAATTTGCGATCGGAAATAAGTACTCCACCATCCGCTCCCATGTAGATCGCTTCCCTGATGACATCAAGAGCGCTGTTAGGACCCATGGACACGACATAAAGTCTGCCCTCACTCTTTTCCTTGAGCTTGAGTCCCAGTTCCAATGCATTGAGATCATAGGGATTCATTTTTGAATTTGCCCCGTCTCTGATCAGTGTTCCTGTTACAGGATCGACATTGACGTTGTTGGAACCGGGGACCTGTTTGATACAGACAACGATATTCATAGTTAATTCCCTCTTATATTACCTATAAATGATGAGTTGCAATAACTCCTGCTAGTTTTATTTTACTATCAATTTACCTGTGTTTTTAAACATATTAAAAGGAGTTTGTCTTTATACACAAACTCCTTTAACTTGATCATCTATTCGAGCTCGAATGCTCCGGTATACAGCTGATAGTATGTGCCTTTCTGCTCAATCAATTGATCATGAGTACCTCTTTCAATGATCCTTCCATGATCAAGAACCATGATCGCATCAGAGTTCCTGACCGTTGAAAGTCTATGCGCGATGACGAAGACCGTTCTTCCTTTCATCAGGTTATCCATACCTTTCTGGACCAGTGCTTCGGTCCTGGTATCGATCGAAGAAGTAGCTTCATCGAGGATCATGACCGGCGGATTGGCGACAGCTGCCCTGGCGATCGAGATGAGCTGCCTTTGGCCCTGAGAGAGCTGTGAACCGTTTCCTGTCAGCATCGTATCATAGCCTTCCGGCAGTCTTCTGATAAAGTCATGCGCATTGGCCAGTTTCGCTGCTTCGATACATTCCGCATCAGAAGCATCAAGCTTGCCATAGCGGATATTGTCCATGACTGTACCGGTAAACAGGTTGACATCCTGAAGGACCATACCTAAAGATCTTCTAAGATCAGCTTTCTTGATCTTGTTTATATTGATGCCGTCATATCTGATCTTTCCATCAGGTATGTCATAGAATCTGTTGATCAGATTGGTGATCGTCGTCTTGCCGGCACCGGTAGCTCCGACAAAGGCGATCTTCTGACCCGGATGGGCATAGAGCGATACATCGAACAATACCTGCTTGTCCGGATTGTAGGCAAAGTCGACATCGACCATCTGGATATCGCCTTTTAGTTCAACGTAGGTCGTTGAGTGATCACTTTGCGCATGGTAGTGTTTCCAGGCCCAGAGTCCTGTATATTTATCGGATTCAACGATGTTGCCGTTTTCATCTTTTCTGGCATTCACCAGGGTAACGTAGCCTTCATCTTCTTCTGATTTTTCATCGATCAGCTTGAAGACACGATCGGAACCGGCCAAAGCCTGAGCGACCATCGATACCTGCATGGAGATCTGCGAGATCGTTACTGACAGTTGTCTTGAAAGACCGAGGAAGGATACGATGACACCGATCGTGAGGGTCGGTGCTCCGCCTAAAGAGAAGTTAGGAACTTTTAATGACACCATGAGACCGCCGACGATCGCCAGCAGGACATACATGATGTTTCCTATATTGGCCAGGATCGGCATCAAGGCGTTGGCGTTGCGGTTGGCATTCTGCGCATCTTCAAAGAGCTTCTGATTCAGGACATCAAAGTCCTTCTTGGCTTCTTCTTCGTGATTGAAGACCTTGACGACTTTCATGCCTTCCATCATCTCTTCGATGAAGCCTTCTTCATCAGCCAGCGATTTCTGCTGCTGCATCATGTATTTGGCGCTGCGTCCGCCGAATCTGCTGGTGATCTTGCTCATAAGGAAGATGACAGCGGCAACGACTAAAGCCAGCCAGATGCTGTAACGAAGCATCGTAAAATAAATGGCGATGATCGATAAGAGCGACTGGAACATGTTCGGGATGCTCTGCCCGACCAGCTGTCTGATCGTATCGACGTCGTTGGTATATGTCGACATGATCTCGCCGTGCTGATGGGAATCAAAATACCTGATCGGCAGAGTCTCCATGTTTTCAAACATCTCGTCTCTTAAGCCCTTGATCGTCCCCTGTCCGATGCCAGCTGTCAGCTGACCGTTAAGAGCAGTCGCTAGTATTCCCATGAGATAGATGCAGACCATCGTCGTAATGATCTTTAATAGATCAGAATATACTGCTTCCAGTCCCAGATCGATGCCCGGCATGACGACTGTATCGATCAGCTTGGCCAGAAATGTTGAAGCGATGACCGATGATATGGAAGCGATGATAAGACATACTCCTACCAGGATCAGTTTTGCACTGTTGAGCTTCCAGGTATATTTAAGCAAGCGGACCAGACTTTTCGGGTCGATCTTCTTATTTGTTATAACTCGTGATCTAGGTGGCATGATTATTCATCCTCCTTCATTTTTGTCTGGGAATCATAGATCTCCTTGTAGATCCCATTGTGTTTCATAAGTTCTTCGTGGCTGCCCTGCTCAACGATCTTTCCGCCATCCATGACCAGGATCTTGTCGGCATTTTCAACTGAAGCGACTCTTTGGGCAATTATGATCTTGGTCGTGTCAGGTATCTCGCTGTCAAAAGCTTTTCTGATCAAAGCATCAGTCTTGGTGTCGACGGCACTGGTCGAATCATCAAGGATGAGGATCTTTGGTTTCTTAAGCAAAGCTCTGGCGATACACAGTCTCTGTTTCTGTCCGCCGGATACGTTCGTGCCACCTTGTGAAAGCATTGTGTCATATTTATCAGGCATCTGTTCAATGAAATCATCGGCCTGAGCCAGCTTGCAGACTCTTACGATCTCTTCATCTGTGGCTTCTTTGTTGCCCCATCTGAGGTTATCCTTGATCGTTCCTGTAAACAGGATGTTCTTCTGCAAGACGACTGCCACTTCATCTCTTAAGGAAACCAGGTCATAATCTCTGACATCTTCGCCGCCTACCAGGACTCTTCCCTCGCTCACATCATAAAGACGCGGGATGAGCTGGATCAGTGTTGTCTTTGAAGATCCGGTCCCACCGATTATACCTACGGTTTCACCGGATCTTATATTGAGGTTCACGTCAGAAAGCGCTGCGTTCTTGTTGTTGCCGCCATATCTGAAGGTCACATTATCAAAAACGATACTGCCATCCTTAACTTCCTTGATCCCGTTTTCCGGTGATGCAAGGGTACTGTCATAATTCAATACTTCAACGATACGGTTTACAGCTTCTGTCGCAAAGATTATCTGCATGAAGACCATCGAAAGCATCATCAGGCTGGTCAATATCTGTACACCATAGCTCGTCAAAGAAGAGAGCTGCCCGGTCGTAAGCTGAGTGGCTCTGGAACTGATGATGACTCTTGATCCAAGGAAGCTTATCAGCAGCATCGAAGTATACATGCAGGTAGACATCAGCGGCGAGTTAAGGGCAATGATCCTTTCAGCCTTGACGAAGTTGCTTCGAACATCTTCAGAAGCTTCATGGAATTTGTTTATCTCATAGTCCTCCCTGACAAAAGACTTTACAACTCTTATTCCGGCAACATTTTCCTGAACTGAATTGTTCAACGCATCATATTTCTTGAAGATCCTTCTGAAGATCGGATGCGAGACTTTAAAGATCAGGATCAGACCGATGATCAAGACCGGGATCAAGGCAAAGAAGATCATCGCCATCCTGGCATTGATCCTGACAGCCATGATCACGGAGAAGATGACCATTAGCGGTGCTCTGACGGCCATTCTTATCAGCATCTGGAAAGCCATCTGCAGATGTGATACATCGTTGGTCAAACGGGTGACGAGTGACGAAGAAGAGAACTTGTCGATATCACCAAATGAAAAGTCCTGGACTTTATAGAACAGGTCCCGGCGCAGGTTCTTCGCAAAACCGGTCGATGCAGTCGCAGCCGCCTTGGCACTTCTTGATCCGCAGATCAAAGACAATATGGCCAGCACGATCAGGATTGCTCCATATCTTATTACTACAAGCATATCTTCGGTATACATCTTATCGATCAAAGCCGCCATGACGGTCGGAATGATCACTTCCAAAAGCACTTCCCCCATCATATACAGCGGGGCTTTGATCGTATCTTTCTTGAATTCACCGATCCTTGGTATCAATACTTCAAACATTTACTTCACCTCACCATCTACGCATAAACTGTCATTGATAACGCTCAGCATCCTGAACAGTTCTTCCTTTTCGCTCTCACTCAGCTTTTCATACATCCTGAGTGAGATCTTATGAAACTGTTCATTCATCTCATCTTTGAACCTCTTGGCGTTTCTGCTGACCACGATTATCTTTTTTCGTTTATCATTTTCATCCACTACCGATCTCACATAATCGTTCTTCTCAAGTCTTTTTACCAGCCCAACGACCGTCGGGTGGGCGACTCCCAGTTTTTCTTCCAGTTCTTTCTGCGACATGGAACCGCCGTTTTTTTCCAAGGCAAACAATACCTGCATCTGTGAGAAGGTCAGATCCCTTTTCTTCATCACAGAATCGCCCTTGGCTTTGACTTTGAAGTTGATATGTTTGATCAGACGACTTATATCATCTTCTCTCATAATAAAACACCTCTTGTAGCATGCTACAAAAAATATTATACTTTATTATTCTGAATAATCTTTCACTTTAATCCATTATTGTTTTCAAAATGTAATATATAGTTTTATGGATTGTGCGTGACTATTACACAAAAACGATGATATGATCCTTTACCTTAAGGATGAGTGCATCCCTTTCGATCCTGCACAGCGTCTGGGGATCTACCTGGTCTATGAATGTGCCATGGAAGTAAACTGCCAGAACGCTTTGGGACTAAACATCCTGATCATCAGGGCCTGATATGAAAAAGCACCGGCTGGTGCTTTCTTCTTTTATCGTACTTTCAGATCCTGTTTCCATCTTCATCAAACAGATGGAAGCTTTCCTGATCGAATCTTATCTTTACCTTGTCTCCTCTTACATAGCGGAAGCTGTCGGAATCGTTCATCTTTTCTACAACGATGCATTTCTTATCTTCGATCATAAGATGGATGATCAGATCAGCTTCAATGATCTCGGTATACTCGACAACCGCTTCAACACCTTCCTTTTCAATTTTGATATTGACGCCCCTGATGCCGACATCGATCCTGTCTTTCTTTTTCAGATTTTTCTTTTGGGAAGGTGTCAGCTGATATTTATTCTCAAAAAGATGATATGAGTTGTCTTTTTCGACCTTGATATCTTCAAAGATGTTCATGGTCGGTGAGCCCAGGAATTCGCCGCAGAATCTGTTGATCGGATAATTGTAGACACTGGCTGTACTGTCATCCATCTGTGTTATGCCATCCTTGAGGATGATGATCCTTTCCGCAAGAGACAACGCATCATACTGATCATGAGTCACATAGATGAATGTCGTATCATAATTCTCATGAGCTTTTCTAAGCATGTTTCTTAGACGTCTTCTCATGATCGGATCAAGGTTGGAGAATGGTTCATCCAGAAGCAGGACCTTGGGATCCTTGACCATTGCCCTGGCAATAGCTACTCTTTGTTTCTCGCCACCGGATAGTTCTTCAGGAAGTTTTTCAAGCTTATCCTTAAGTCCCATCATTGCGGCGATCTTATCTACTTCTTTTTCGATTTCTTCTCTTGGAACGTGTTTTACTTCCAAAGGAAAGGCAATATTCTTATAGACGGTCTGGTTGGGATAAAGGGAATAATTCTGAAAGACCATGGCCATGTCTCTTTCATCGATATCGATCTCATTAAGATCCTTATCATCGAAATAGACTGTACCTAATGGCGGTCTTTCCAGCCCGGCAATTATCCTTAATAAAGTGGTCTTTCCTGAACCCGATGGTCCAAGGATGGCCACGAATTCTCCCTGTTTGAATGTTGCGGAAAAATGCTGAAGTGCTACAACACCCTCATTCGAGGTATAAGGCATGGCCTTTTGCTGCTCAAGCAGTTTCTGTTTTTTCTTCCTGTCCAGTAACCCCGTCACTTTCTGAAAAGGATAGACCATTGAAACATCATCGAGTCTGATGATACTCATTTTCTCTTCCTTTCCTTGGAAAACTTCTCTTCCAGATCAGAAACTGATCCCTCATCTTCGATCATCTCTTCTTCTTCTGCTTCCTCGAGTTTCAAAGATTCAAGATCGTTTTCTTCTATGAATTTATTGAAGTCTTTTTCAAGATAAGTCCTGACAAAGTCTGTATAGACAGCCGGTACGATGACTACTGCCAGCGGGAAGGCATAGATCGCCAGGACCATAAATACCAGCAGGATGAAATACAGTATGCTTCTTAGAGGTTTTTTCATCGCAAAATAAACCGAAAGCCTGATGATCGACAAGACCGGAGCGATGAAACGCGACAATACCGGCGGTATATAGATGATCGTCGTAATGACGACAGGTGAGATCACACATCCCAGGATCATATACAGCATGCCCCAGATACTGAGCTTATAGATCTGATAGCCGGTCCAAAGTCCTTCGGCCACAAAAAGCAGGGCAATGATCGTTATTATTGAAAGCTTGATGCCCGGTATCAGATTGAGCTTATATGAATCAAAGAAATCTTTGAAGACGCCGTTTCCTTTCTTTGGCCCGAACACCACTTTGTTGATCGTGTGATACAAGGCGGCACTTGAAGGAATGATCGTGATCACCGGCAAAGAAAAGATGAACCAGAAAAAGGTCGCTATAAGCATATTGGCGATCGTTTCCAGCATCTTGATGAAAGGATTGTTGTAGTTCATAGTGATGTTTCTTTGATCTTAGTTATAGTTCCGCTTTTCAGTATCTCTCTTGTTGTAAATGATGTTTCGATCTCAACATCGATCACGCTTGGATTATAGATCATCGATCCGTCTACACTATATTCTAACATGTCGTATGCCTGCAGATAGTCGAGGATCTGACCGTTGCTCGCAAACCAGATCCCTTCTCTGTTTGCGTCGATGTATTCAAGTGCTTTTTCGATAATGTTCCAGCTGTCATCCCGATCGAATTCGTATGAATGACCCCACAGATAGAACAGCTGCGGTTTCCTGGCGCTTGTATTTACGAATCCTTCAAGAAGTTCCATGAGCTTCTTATCGCCATGATGGCAGGTCGGGTCCCACTCCATAGGATCTTCAGGCAGATCGAAGCCATGGGTCGATCTGACAGTTCTGGCACCTTTATATCCGGCCATCTTCAATCCTTCTTTAACCTTTTCGTTGAAAAGGCCAAACGGATAGGCAAACATCTTTAAAGGCCTTTCCACAAGATCTTCCAGCTGTTTCTTGTCTTCGATGATCTCATACATCATGTACGGTTCACCGAGCGAAGAAAGATCAGAATGATACAGGCCGTGTCCGCCGACTTCGTGATCTTTATAAAGCTCTTTTACTTCATGTGCTTCGACTTTATCCGCCTTGAAAGGACCCTGCGGTCTATGACCTAAAACACCATAGCCCAGATTGAAAGTTCCCTTGACCTGATATCTGTCAAAAAGTTCTATCAGTCTTTTATCCTGTTCAACGCCATCGTCATAGCTTAAAGTAAAAGCTTTTTTGTATCCGCCAGGGAATAACAGCGCATCAAAACGTTTGCCCATAAGTAGTCTCCTTTTTATTAATGGTCCACTTTCGTGGACCATTTTATTCTATAACTTTTGAATCACGATCGGTTCCGGTTTGAAGAACTTGAACGCTGAATTGTTGTCAGGCTCGATAGTCAATTCGTCGCCATCAAACTTCATGGTATAGGTATCTTCAATGCAGGTCTCGACCCAGCGGCCGTGCATGACAAGCGTATCGTCATCTTTCCAGTGAGCATCGCCCAGATAGAGCTGAGTCAGATCTTCTTTCTTGCCCAGCAGATTGCTGAAACGGGTGCCACTGGTAGAGAATCTGATCTTTTCGCTTCTGCCGGATCTTGTAATGAAATCCCATACCAGTCCATAGCTGTCAAAATTCAAAGAGAAGGTATCGATGCCGTCAGCTTTCTGACCGGTCATGAAGTTGGCGCCGAATGGTGTCAGATCGCCACCGGTAACTTTATACTTCCTGCCGTTTATCTTTTCAACAGTCGGTGAGAACGGCTGGCATTCAGGATTGCCGATATTGAGTCTTCTGAGCTTTCTGTTAAGTCTATCTAATGCTTCCTTGTCTTCAGGAAGAGCCTGATCATCTTTGATTTTCTCTACAAAGTCCCAGGTGATATTCAATGTTGACTGAGCCCAGTGTGCTCCGACAGCTGTTTCCGTGATCGCGATCTCCATATCCAGATCAGGCAGGATGATCGTAAACTGGCCCATGGCACCATCAGCACGGTAAGCACGATTCGGCTTGCACATCCAGATCTGGAAACCGTAGCCCAGGAAGTTGTCTGAAGCTTCAGGGTTGTTTATCGATTCGGTAGCTGAATCGTTCTGGTTGGTCGTAGCCAGCTTGACGTAATCTTCAGCCAGGATCCTCTCACCTTCCCAGACGCCGCCATCAGCGTAGAGTTTCATAAGTCTGAAGTTGTCTTCAGTCGTGGCATATAGACCACCGCCGCCTACTTCCATGCCATCAGGCATGCACATCCAGCGCAGATTATCAGGATCGATACCGATCTTGTTGAAGAGCCTTGGTGTCAGATAATCATGGAGTCCTAAACCGGTCTTCTTGCGCACGATCGCTCCAAGAAGTGTCGAACCGGTCGAGTTGTACATATAAGTCGTGCCGGGCTTATGATTGACTGGTGTATGAAGGAAATCTCTGATCCAGTCTTTTGAAGGTCTAGGCATCTCATCCATGCCGCAGCCCATGCACAGTACATCTCTGACAGTCAAGAGTTTAAGATTCTCGCTTGGATCTTCAGGTGCTTCATCAGGGAAGATATCAATGATCCTTTCGTCGAGTTTTACAAGGCCTTCAGTATAGGCGATACCGACAGCTGTTGCTGCATAGGTCTTGGTATGAGACTGCAGACCGTGACGAAGATTTGGTCCGTATGGTGCCCACCAGCCTTGAGTGATCAGCTTGCCATGGCGCATGATCATGAGACCGTGCATCTCAGTCTGTGACTTCTCCAGATTCTCGATATATTCCAGTATTAAAGAACTGCTTACACCGACTTGTTCGGGTGCAGCTGTTTCAAATGGTTTACGATTATTCATGTTTTGCTCCTTATTAACCTTTGACGCCGCCAACGACCATACCCTTGATCAGTTCCTTCTGAATGAATGGGTAGACCGCCAATACAGGTATCAAAGCAATGATAGCGACTGCCATACGTGCCGATTCAGTCGGCAGGTTTCTTGAAGCCAGCAGTGTTGCTTCGTTTGAAAGGTCTGTCGTCTTAAGGAACTGGATGGAATCCATCAGTTTCTTCAGATAGACCTGGATAGTATAGAGTTTAGGATTGTTTATGTAATAGATACCGGCTGTCCAGTTGTTCCAGTAACCTAAAGCTGAGAACAGACCGATAGTCGTCATGATCGGCTTAGAGAGCGGGACCATGATCTTGGAATAGATCGTCCAGTCCTTGGCGCCGTCCATTCTGGCTGCTTCAATGATCGAATACGGGATATTCGCATTGAAGTAGTTTCTGACCAACAGGACGTTCATGCCGTTCATCAAAGCACCAGGCAAAAGATAAGCCCAGATCGTATCCTTGATGTGGAACAGTCTTGTCCAGACGATATAGGAAGCGGTCATGCCGCCATTGAACAGCATCGTAAAGAACAGGATGAATGCGAAGACGTTACGCGGTTTGAAATCCTTTCTTGAAAGAGGATAAGCAAACATCGAAGTCATAATCAGGCTGGCGATCGTTCCGACGACAGTGACGACGATCGTCAGACCATAGGCACGGAAGATCGTAGCTCTTTTTGCCCACATGAATGAATAGGCATCAAGTGACCACTCATCCGGTATGAAACGATAACCATGGATCAGAGAAGTTTCAGATGACAAAGATACCGTCAGCATCAGGATCAGCGGAACGATGCAGAACAGCATCATCAGGACCATGATGATCAATGCGATATAGTGGAACTCTCTTTCACCTCTCATTAAAGTGATTTTATTCTTCTTGTTAGCCATATCTTCCTCCTAGAACAGTGAGTTCTCCGGGTTGATCTTTCTTACCAGCAGGTTAGAGATCAGTACCAGTATAAAGCCGATAACGGCCTGGAAAACGCTGGCAGCTGAAGACTGACCGACGTTGTTGGAAATCATCAGGGCTCTGTAAACGAAAGTATCGATCGTCTGCGTCGTGCTGTAGAGCATGCCGTTGCCTAACGGTACCTGATAGAACAGACCGAAGTCAGAGTTGAAGATTCTGCCAATTGACAGCAATAGCATCATCGTGATCATCGGTTTAAGCAACGGCAAAGTTATATATTTGATCTGTTCAAGCTTGGTAGCACCATCTATCCTTGCGGATTCATACAGGCTCTTGTCGATACCACCGATGCTGGCCATATAGATGACTGAGCTTTGTCCGGCGGATTGCCAGATATGTACGATCGTCAGAATAAACGGCCAGTATTGCGGCATGTTGTACCAGGCGATCGGATTATCCTTGAAGATGGTGGCATTGAGATATCCGTAGCTGTGGCTTAAGAAAGCATAGACCAGGAAGGACAGGATAACAGCCGAGACCATCGAAGGGAAACAGATGATCGGCTGAATGATCTTGGCGATCTTCCTTTGAGCTATCTCATTCATGCACAGAGCGATGAACACAGCTAAAAACAGATCCAAAACGATCCACACCGCATTATATGCGAGTGTATTTCTGATCATGATGAAAGCATCCTTAGTTTTGAACAGATACTCAAAGTTCGCAAATCTTACCCACGGGCTCTTTAAGATACCAACTGTATAGTTGATCCTCTTGAAAGCCAGAAGGATACCAAACATCGGCAGATAGTTGTTGGCGATGAGGTAAAGCATACCCGGAAGCATCATCAGATATAAAGGAAAGTCATTCTTGAACGCTTCCTTTCTCTGCAGCTTCTTCTGCTCTTTCAGGACGTCATCAAATTCAGATCGTTTAGTATTTTCATTTGACATAGCTAAACTCCTTTACTATATAATCATCCATAATTTCATCTTAAACATAATAAAAAAGCCTAACATTAAAAAAAGTACACAGCGTTTATCAATTTCTATCACTCAGCATCTGTCTGATAAATTCTATGGCAACATCAAAATTATTGGCGTTGGATACCACTCCCATGATCACATCATCATGGTAGTAGCCGGCCTTGTGGATAATGGAATCTTTGTGCAGCACGATGCCGCACAAGATCCTTTGACCACTAGGATCATCCCGGTAATAAAGGTCATCTTTATATTTGTCCAGCAGCTTCTGATCGATCAGTAAAGAAAGGTCGGCATATCCTCCGTCTTCCAGGAAATAGTCAAAATACTCTTTGTCAGCCACATACAGATCAAGGTCGCTGATCGTAAAAAGAGCTGTCAGTATCTGCATCGTCTCGATGTCCTCTGCTTCGCTTCCCTTTCTACCGACCGAAAGCTTGTCGTTGACATCGACGCTCTTGCCTTTCAGATCAAGCGAAGTCTTCTTCAGTTCTTCATCAAAGATCGTGCTGTCGCATTCCACCAGTGTCGAATCATTATTAAGCAGGACCACATACATGGAAGCGTCCTTGCGGCCGATGTTGCTGATAAGCAGGATCAAAAAGAGTGCCAGGATGCTCAAGATGGCGATGATCGCTATCTTATAGTAATCCCAGATGAAGGTGAACCTGCTTTTCAGATCAGGAAGTTCAGCCAGCTGTTTCTTGTCTTTGTTTATCCTTTCAAGCAGCGTCATCTTCTACGCCTTTCTCATTGCGCCAGTCAAAAGGGCTCACTCCCACCAGTTTATGGAAGACGGTAGAGAAGTAGGAGATATTGTAATAGCCGACATATGAGGCGATCTCAGAGATCGACATTGAAGTCGAGATCAGAAGTCGCTTGGCTTCTTCGATCCTGAGCTGATTGATATATTCACGCAGATTCATATTCATCTTGTTTTTGAAGAGTTTGGACAGATAGTTCGGCGTGACGAAAGTGACAGCTGCCACATCGTTGCGGTCGATATTTTCTCTGAAATTCTCCTCGATGTATTTTCTGGCTTTGCCGATGATATCTTCGGAATCGATGACATCCTGAAGTTTGCTTCGCTGGATACTGAACAAGGCGTCCGCATATTCCTTCATCGCATTGTTTGAATTCACAGCCTTCTCATCCAAAGCCATGATCTCCGGATTCATGAAGATCTGGTTGGAAGAGATGCCGTTGTCCCTGAAATGTGTGACGAAGATGTTGATCAGTTCTTTCCTTATCTGATCGAGCTTTTCATAAGTTCCATCGGAATTATCGATGATTGAATTGATATATTCCTGATATCCTGCTTCGTCCTTCTTTTTGAGATACCACAGGATCTGGTTCTCATTAAGCATGACGTTCTTTGGTGTCTCATAATTGATCTCTTCATTCTCAAAGAAGATCTTTCCGGAAAAGTATCTGATCTTCCTCATCTGTTCATAGAGTTCACAGACGACATCGCTGGCTTCATAGAACGCAAAAGGATCGGAGATCAAAGCGACCGGTGACATCGACATGTAGTTCTCATAGAAGTCGATCAGTTTCCTGCATCGGCTTTCAAGTTCTTCGTTGCTAAGCGTCCCCTTCACGAAACAGAAGTTCCATAGGAATCGATCATCAGAATTGACGACGGTATAAGCTGAACCGATATAGCCGAGGATCGCTTCATCATGAAGCCTGGCTGAGGTAAATATCAGAAGGTCCTTGTTCCAGGTCTTTCTGATCGCGTCGGTCATATCGCAGCAGGTAAAGACGATGCGCCACTTGCTGTCAGCGTGGAAATCGATGCCATTGATCCTTAATCCTGCTTCCACAATCTCTTTGTTGGTCCCGAGGACACCATCACTGGCCTGCCTTAAGACCGAAGACATGAGCGAATCATACTGGCTCTGTATTACCGGCGGATTGCTCATCTTCTTTTTCTTCACATTGGCGATCATGCGCTGGATGCAGATCTTGACTTCTTCCAGATCAAAAGGTTTGGTCAGATAACTGGTCACGCCATACTGGATCGCTCTTTGCGCATATTCAAATTTCTCATAACAGGTCAAGAACGAAAATTCTATGTCCTTGTTTTTGCCATAGGCATATTCCATGACATCCATACCGTTGGCGATAGGCATATCGATATCGCACAGTATGAGCTCCGGTTCTTCCTTGTCGATGATCTCCATCGCCATCTTGCCGTTATAGGCTCTTAGGATCGTGGAGATCCCCAGCATCTTGCAGTCGAGCTGGCTCTGTATTACATCGATCGTTGAAATATCATCATCACATACTAAAAGTTTCATCGTCCACCTCCTGGTCAGGGATCAGTAATTCGATATGAGCTCCGCCCTCTTCCCTGTTGGAAATGCGCAGAAGATCATCTCTTTTATATATAAGGTTCAAAGAGTAACGCACATTGGTAAGACCAAGGTGTTCCTTGGTGAATGGGTCATCCGCTTCGGCAGTCTCGATCTTTTCTAAAGCTTCCTTGGAGAAGCCCGGTCCATTGTCTTCTTCGATCAGCCTGAAGCCCTTGAAGTTTTCTTCCTCATAGTACTCGCCCTTGATCGTGATATAGGCTTTATCGGTCAGGGTCATGGCATGCTTGAAGGAATTCTCGACCAGTGAGAACAGGATCAGATAAGGTATCTGTTCTGAGTAGATCTCCTGATCGATATCATATATGACTTCGATACTTTCCGGAAAACGGATCTGCTGCATCCGGGTATAGCTTTCGATATTCTTGACCTCATCTTCGACCGTCGTCCAGTCTTTGGCTTTGTACATCATGTATCTGGTAAACGAGGCAAAGGCGGAAATATATTTTCTGATGTCTTCAGCTTTACCGGTATAGGTCATGTTGTTGATGGTGTTGATCGCGTTGAGGAAGGTATGCGGCTTGACCTGCGCTCTAAGCATCTTCAGCTGATTCTGCTGTCTTTTTATCTCCGCATCATACTGTTCGATCGTCAGATGCTCGATCTTTTCCGACATCTCGTTATAGCTTCTATAGAGCTCTTCAAACTCATCAGAACCCGCACTGCCCGTATCGAGCTTATAGTCGAAATTGCCGTCGGAAAGATTCTTGTTGGCCTTGACCAGAGCTCTGATCGGTCTGTTGACCCTTTTGCGGATGTTATAGTACATGATGAAGACCAGCCCGACACAGATCGCGCTGTCGGCGATCATAAAATATGAGGCCGTCCTGAAGGTATTGAAGATGCTTTCGGTCTGATTGATGAACACCGTTTTAGCCTTGGCGTTTTGCTGCCAAGATGGAACTATCACATGTTTGCCGACAAAATATGCTTCGTTTTTTGTCCTGTCGATGTCTTTATAAAGATCATCATTGCCATTTATGAAAAACAGATCATCTTCATCAAGAAGATAAGTGCTGATCGTCTTGTATTCGAACTCTTCATAAGGAAAATCGACCTGATAGAGTCTTGCGTCGCTGACTGCGCCGATGATATATTTCCCCATCCTCATAGCCAGGTAGTAGTAAGTGTTGTCCATGGCTCTTATGAGCGTCCATTTCTGAGTGTTTATCGAACTGTTGTTTTCAAGGCAATATTGCCTTAAGAACACCTTCAGGTAAGTATTCTTCTCGT
>JAFWKS010000248.1 GCA_017511325.1 Erysipelotrichaceae bacterium | reverse complement strand
TACAGCAATGCCCGAATGATCATGAATGTCAATGTGGCGGGGATCATTTCAGCCAAATACTATCCTGAGACCGTCTTCATGGATGAGGGCTTGTTCGATCAGTCCAGACTGGTCTATCAGAGGACGAGCGAATTCCTCAATGCCAACGAGGTATACGATATCTACAGATATCAGGTCTATGAATATGAAGATCGCTATCTGGCCTGTTTTTTGAGCAAGGAACTGGTCTTCTACGGCTATTGCGATGAATATGACCTTGCGGGAATGAGCGGCAAGATCCTGCAGATGGCCAAATCGGCCAATGTCAAAAGCGAAGACGTCGTAATCAACTTTTCATCAAAAGATGTCATCGACTATGAGAAGAAACAGGTCAACCTTTTTGAGACGACCATGCCGGTCAACGGCAACATCAATGATTTCCTGATCACGCCTTCAGATTCATCGGTGGAATAGTCAAAAATGTTGTAGAATTAATTAAAGGGAAAATCAATGAAAAAGGATATCAAGAAAAAGTTCATCGATATACTGTTTGAGCCTGAAGAGAGTGACAACGAAGTAGAACTCTACGATGAACCGGAAAAGCCTAAACAGAAGGCCAAGAAATTTGACGCCAACAGCACCACTGCAGTTAACGCCAAGGATTTTCTGTACAAAAAAGGCGAGCAGTCGGCTTTCATCGATCTGGATCCGCCGAAAAAGATCGAAAGGAAAGTCATCGCGACTCCTGATGGCGAATATGAATTCTCTTCTCAGATCTCGCCGATCTTTGGGATAATCAAGGAGAACGATTACAAGATGTCGACAAAGACCGATCCTGATACAAAGATCGTAAACAAGCCTGATTCTTCACACCTTGAGATCGTCACATCACCGATCTATGGCTATGCCAAACAAAACGATACACAATACGACTACAACGAGTATTTTGAAGATACCAGCGAACAGGAGCTTCATGAACTTCTTGATGACGATGATACTCCAAACGATCATACCTATGATGATTTCGCAGAAGACGAAGAAATAAATCTATTCAATTACAGAGAGGACTGACGATGTATTACTTTATCGGTATTAAAGGTACAGGTATGGCATCTTTGGCGGTTATGCTTCATGATCTGGGAAACGAAGTGTGCGGTTCCGATCAGCCGAAGCATTTTTTTACGGAAGATGAACTTGTAAAGCGCAACATTGAGATTCTGCCTTTTGATGAGAACAATATCAAACCGGAATATACGGTCATCATCGGCAATGCCTTTCTGGAGGATTTCCCGGAAGTCATCAGAGCCAGAAAACTGTGCAGATGCTACAGGTATCACGAGTTTCTTGGCGAACTGATGAAAAACTACAAGACGATCAGCATATGCGGTTCTCATGGCAAGACCACGACTACGACTATGGCCAAGACTGTCGTCAGCAAGTTTAAAAACACCGGCTATCTGATCGGCGACGGAGAAGGATATCTGAGCAAGGACAGCGAGTATCTGTGCGTGGAATCGGATGAATTCCGCAGACATTTCATCTCCTATTATCCGGAATATGCGATCATCACCAATATCGAGATCGACCATGTCGACTATTTCAAGGATGAGGTCGACTATTTCAATGCCTACCAGGAATTCGTGACTCATGTCAAAGACGCGGTGTTCTATTATGGCGAAGACGAGTGGTGCAAGAAACTCAAATTCACCTGCGATGCCTACAGTTTCGGTTTCAGTAAAGACAACGATTATTATATGGAGAATCTTGAATCGACCAGTGAATACTCGGCTTTTGACTTCATGTATAGAGGAAAGAAGCTCTATCACTATGAATTGCCGTTTGTCGGTGATCATCTGCTGATAGATGTCATGGGCGTTCTTGCGCTTGCCGATCATCTTGGCTTTGATCAGGCTTTGACGATGGAGGCCCTGCAGGAATATCACAACCCTAAGAGAAGATATGTGGTCGAAGAATACAAGGATACGATCTTTGTCGACGATTATGCTCACCATCCGACTGAAGTCAAGGTGACGCTGCAGGCTTCAAGAAAGCGCTATCCTGATCGCAAGATCGTTGCCATCTTCAAGCCACACAGAGCTTCAAGAGTCAAGTATTTCGCCAAACAGTTCAAAGATGCCTTGCTGAATGCGGATGAGATCTATCTGCTGGACTTCACTTCGATAGATGACAAGCAGGATGGAACGGATATCGACATCACTTATCTGGCCAACATGATCCCAAACAGCCACATCCTTTCTGAGGATGAAAAAGGGGCAGAAGAACTGGCCAGATACAGAGGCGAATGCCTGGTCTTCATGTCCAGCAAGGACATCTATAATATTGCGGATATGGTCAAAGAGCTCATGTAGCTCTTTTCCTTTTGTAAAGGCATACAGAATTATTGAAAAAATTTTCATAAAATTGTAGAATACAAGAGAGGAAGGTGATTTTATGGATAGTTTTATTGTAGCTTTGAGGAATCTATGTAATGAGAT
>JAFWKS010000019.1 GCA_017511325.1 Erysipelotrichaceae bacterium | reverse complement strand
GCAACTAAATCAGAAATAGTCATATTCTTTTTCTTTAAAGTTTCATATAAAGGTTTATATGAAGCATATACTTCTTTATTTCTAGCCATAATATCTCCTCGTACAAAATTATTGATCAGATACAGTCTCCATTGCGCAGAATTCCTGAGTCTTTTTCTTAAGCCTTATAATCATCCAATAAATGTATACAGCTAAGCCAACAAAAGTTACGGCCATCAGCACAGAACCGATCCAGAATTCTGTTCCGGTATTATTATTTGCAACGGAATACAATATAAGCCTGTTATTAGAAGCAAACGCATCAAATGTTGTATGAAGTAATGCAGGGGCAAGGAAACCAAGAATGTATTTTGAAACCTGTAATCCTTTACCATTTAATCTGTTATATTTTGCTCTACCAAACAATTCTCCCATCAGCATGTTTAATGTCATGTGGGCAGGAAGGTGAAGTGCTCTCATCGCCACTGCAGATAATTTAGGAGTTCCCCTATAGGCAAATTCTTCCATGATCGTAAAACCACAGCCGACAGCTGCGCCCATCAGACAGTACTCATATACTTTCTTAGGTTTAAAGATGAGTATCGCAACGATAAGGACTATTCCCTTAAAGATCTCTTCTGGCAGACCTGCACCTAAAAATGCACCTGATATCGATTCAAGTATAGCGGGAAGCTTAGCGAAAGCTTCTTGCGTTGTAGCATTGCCCAAATATAGCTTTATCCCTGTAAAGCCGGAAATATCAAAAGTGGCCATTCCAAAAGCGATTGGAACTAGTGCCATAACTAGACCAATTGGTTCAGGGATCTCTCTTTTGATCATTCTGTAATAGAGAAAGCCAAGATATAGGATCACAAATAACACATAGACAATAGTCATAATACTAACATTCATTTTTTAGTCCTCCAAGATAAAATATTTACTATAAAATCATTCTGATTTAATTACCATTCTTTTCTCATCTTTTCAAAATCAATTTTCTTTCCAATCTTCTTCCAAATGATAAAAACAATTATTAGACCAATTACGGTTCTAATGCCGTACATGATTAATGAATAAGATGAATTATCACTTACGGCAACATAAGACGTAATCTCTTCTGCTGATTGAAATATACCTGTAGAGAAGGCAGTTAAGAAATCATATAATCCATGAACTATGCCACATGCCCATACATTTCTTGTCTTCCAATACAGGATCAGTAAAGCAAAACCAAAAACCGCTGTTTCTGATGTTTTGCCTATTGCCAAAGCCCAGGCTGTTATGGATGTGACATCTACATCGATTGTATGGATTGCGCCAAAAGCAACAGATGATACTAAAGCTATTATAATAAATACATTTTTCTTATCTCTTAATTCATATAAGATCGCATCATTGATAACAGCTCTGAACAGCAGTTCTTCGAATAGGCCCACAGATATATAGAATATGAAAGTATTAACCAATCCTATTATCGGGTTATCGACCATAGTGTTGCTTTGGATATTGCCCAATAACAGCAGTACTCCTTGAATTAAAGATATGATCAAAAGCGCGGAAAAACATTTAATAACATATCCTGTGTTTTTGTATGATGATTCAAAAGTTTTTTCACCAGAAATCTGGTATAGAACAAAGCTCACAAAACCGCAAAGCATAGCCCTGACAAGAAATCTGTGAAAATTATTTTCTACAGGTACCGTGTAAACACATACAGTTCCGAAAATAACAGTTAATGCAGCTGCAGCAATTGGATGTTTTTTTAAATACCCTACAATCTTTTTAAGCATAATATACTCCAATATTAAAGCCCGAAGTGATCCAGATCTGAATGATCAAATCAGTAATCGCTATTGCTTTGCATCCCAGCGATCTGTATCATTCTCTACCTATATAGTATACGAGATAACATGAAAATATAGCAGAATATGAATCCAGCCTTGAAAGATATGCTTGTTACAAAACGTTTTGCTTCATGATAGAAGTGTTAAAATAAAATTGATCAAATAGATGGAGGATAATATATGTCAGATTTAACGAACAGTAAATTTGTTGGCACATGGAAACCGGTTTCTATTGAATTTCTTGGAAATAAAGGTGATTTTAAAACAGAAAGCAGATTAGATATAAAACCCGATGGAACTGCCATAATGTCTTCTCCAGATGAAGCTGAAGACGACAGAAAAGCATTTATCTGGAAAGAGACCGATTATGGCGTATTCTTAGATGGAAAACATGATTTTAAATTAAAATATATCGATGATGTTCTATATTTGAAATTCCTTGGTGTTTCTATCGGCTATAAAAAGGAAAACTAAATAAACAATTTATTTTTAAGCAAAGACTTCAACAGCGTTTCACTGAAGTCTTTTTTATTTCACTTATTACAAGATGTATTAACTAGTCATTAATATATGAAAGGCAGCTGTTTCTTGTATGAACACAAATTGTTTTCTTTCATTTCTATGCTTTTCTTCTGATCAAAGATATTCCGATAAGCATTACTACGATAAAGGCTGCCGCACCGCTTGTTGCTTCTAAGATCAGAGTGAGTTTGTCTGATGCGTCACCAAAGGTCCCCAGCATGCCTCTTTCCAGTGACAGCATTGAACCGATGGCACTGACCAGCGAGACATTTTTCTCGATCTCCAGTAGTTCATCTTTTTTCTTACCTGCCTTAATAGTATTGATTATCGCAAATGTCATGGTCACAAAGGTATAGAGTGCCATGGCGATCATGATAATCTCATTCCTGACAGGATTGCGGCGCTCAACGATCCCCATGCAGATAATGCCCGCCAGCACGACAGCCAGCTGACAGATCCCAAATCCTGCCGCTCTTCTTCTGTTTTTGAACGCTTTGCCATCAGTCAAGACAAGGAGTCTCAGCAGATAGAGGATCATATACCAGGCGCCCATGGAGATAAACCAGTAATTATGATATTTCAGACCGATTATTCCGTTAAACAAAGCATAAAGAAGATTCCACAGCAGTACTGCGATCCTCTTCAATTATGAAAACGATTCGGGATTATTGTTTATCCATTCAGTTATGGACAGCACTTTTGACCTGAGACCTTTTTTCATTTTATTAATACAGTTTTAAACCTGAAATACAATTTACTACCTATAATTATACAGAAATACCATTCTGTCATATCTTATGATTCATCCGGATTTTCTTTTAGGTACTTCCCTCTCAAAACGCTTCATGAAAAATTACTGTACAATTTAATCGTAAACAGAATGAAAAAAATACTTAAAACGATATTGATCACATTAGTATCTGCGGTTGCGGCATTCTCAATTATTATCGGGATCATTTTTCTGGTGTTCTATCTGAAAGAAAAAGAATTTCAGAAGTATTCAGGACACGGCTTTGCCTATATGCACGGCTATTCTTCAAGTGATTTTACCGGTTATCACGTCTATGACGGCGATAAGCTTGTAAAGCTTGACCATGAGCCTTCCTTCATCATCGAGCAGGAAGACAAGATGCCAATACTTGACGGCGCAGAAGCGTGTTATCCGATCTACAGCGCTGTCGCCAGAACGATATATAAAGACATCGATAAGATCGAAAAGAAGATCCATGAAGAAGTTGAAAACAAGACCAGCAACTGGAGCGAGGAGGATGTGGAACACTATAAGTGCAACGGCAAGATCGTGACTTTCACCAATTCCAAACACGGCTATTACCGTCTGATCGATGGCAAGGTCGATCTGTTTTTCGGAGCCAGACCCTCAAAGGATCAGCTGGAATACGCCAGAGAAGAAAAGAAGGAAATCATTTCTGTACCAATTGGGAAAGAAGCTTTTGTATTCTTTGTGCCGGAAGATAATCCGCTCGATAATCTAAGTTGCGATGATATAAGAAAGATCTATTCCGGTGAGATCAGCAACTGGAAAGATCTTGGAGGACAAAACAAGAAGATCGTTGCTTTCCAAAGACCTGAAGACTCAGGTTCACAGGTCATGATGCACTACTTCATGAAAGATGTACCGCTCAAAGAAGCTGATACTGTGGAAAGGATCGATGCCATGTCCGGTGTAATCAAAAAGGTCAAGCAGTATCACAACGAGAACGGAGCGATCGGTTATTCATTCAGATATTTTCTGGAAGGTCTAAATCAGGAACAGGGCGTGAAGATCCTTTCCATAGACGGCGTATATCCGAGTGTGGAAATTATCGAAAACGGCACTTATCCTTTGTTAGCTGATCTGGTGGTTTCAAAAATAGCTGGAAACGAAAAGGAAAATGTCGATAAAGTCATTGAATTCATGCTATCAGATGACGGCCAGGAGATAATCAGAAAAACCGGATACGGCGGACTTAACTAGAACCGCTTTATTTATTTAACATATAACTCAGAAACAAAAGATCAGTCCATTCAGCAGTCTGATTTTTCTTTTCTTTTTGGTCTGTAAATCAAAATATGAATTATAACACATAGGCAGTTTTAAATCCTCACCTGTTGATAGGTGAGGATTATTATCGTTGATTGTGGTATATAGCTACTATTGCTTGTATCTTTTATTCATGAAAGATAATCATCAAAAAGCAAGATTGTTTCTGGATCAAGTTTTATTTAAATCTTCTTAATTGTCTGAGTTCACTTCGTCGATGATGATATCGGCTATCTTCGTCTTATGAACGATATAGCTTCCATGTCCCTCTTTAGGAAGGATAAGCAGTTTGGCATTTTCGATATTATCGGCAATCGTCTTTGTTTCTTCCTCATAGATCAGATCTTTCTCTCCCGCGATCACCGTGGTCTTGACCTTGATCTTACTAAGGTCTTCCTTACTGATATGAGGTTCCTTCAGCATCAGTTCCATCTTCTTGTCTCTGGTGAAGAAATACAGGACTTTTATCAAAAATCTGAAATTGGCTTTCACGCCGTTTGGGGTGATATTGGCCCCACTTATGATCAACCTGGACACACGATCACAATTCTGACAAAGAAGCAAGCCGATGATGCCGCCATCAGAAAAGCCATAGAATACGACATCATCAAGATCCTTCTGTTTAATGAATTCCTTTACATCATCAGCCATCAGTTCATATTTGATATCTTTGGTCTTATCTGACTTGCCGTGATCACGCGAATCGATCAGATATACCTTGAAATGATCTTTAAGCACTTCGCTGGCTTCATTGAAAATACTGAGATCTTCACCGTTTCCGTGAACCATGATCAGCGGACGTCCTGATCCCTTTTCTTCATAGTTGATATTCAGATCGTTGATTTTTATAAACATATTCAGTTCCCCTTTTTCTATATTGAATCCTTTATAGTCTGTTTTATATCGCGATGTTCATATCCAAGCTCTTGAGTCGCCTTAAGATGCGTATAGGCACATGCCGAAGCGAGAGTATCAATGGAATACGGCGTTATTGCCGGGTGTCTGTTTCCTGCCATTAAACAGATCTTTTCGATCAAAGGCGCGAATGCTTTCACGATACCCAGCGGTATTTTGAACAGAGCCTTTTTCTTTCCGTGCAGACTTCTTATATAACTGACGAGTTCTTCAACCGTCATGTATTCACCACTAAGGATATAACACTCGTGTTTCTTTCCTTTTTCTTCACAAAGCAGGATGCCTTCCGCCACATCTCTGACATCCACAAAATCATAAGCTCCGTCCGTATAAAACGGGATTGGCCATTTATTCAGCAATCTGATCATCCTGATCGCATGATTGCTGTTGGCATCATCGCCGGGACCGATGATCGCTGATGGCTGGACCATGCTTGCATTCAATCCCTTATCCGCATAATCCAGTACCAGCTGAGAAGCCGCAGCCTTAGATTTTGCATAATCGCCTTCCCGCTCATCGATCGAAAAATGGTCGACTTCACTCATCAGCTTCGGATACCTCTTTTCCGGTATGACATCAACACTGCTTATATAGACAAATCTGTCTACGCCATATTCCATCGAAAGCTCCAGAACATTTCTAGTGCCATCAGCGTTGACTTTCCAGACAAGGGTATCGCTGTTGGAGGCTAGCGATACCAGTCCTGCGACATGGATCAAAGATACACTGTCATAACCTTCTTTATTGAAGAATGGCCTTAATGATTCTTTATCGGTGATATCCCCCGTTACGATCTCTATGCCTTCAGGGATCCTGTCTTTTTCCTGAGGCAAAACAAAGACCCTGATCTTCTCATTTCTTTCTATCAGCTTTCTTACAAGCGTTGAACCGACATGCCCGCTGGCTCCGGTCACTAGATAAAGTTTACTCATCTTTGCTTTCCTGATTTTATTCTATTATTTATTATCGAACATATAAATGTTAGCTGCTATAGGCTTCATCATTCTTTGCTGAGTCTCTTTTTAAACAGATCAATCTCCTCCTCGCTCATTCCGATCTCCAGAAGATATTCTTTTGCACATACCGAAAGATCGACATCCGCAAAGATCGTTTCGATATGAAAAGCAGTCGCCAGATCTTTCTTGATATTCCTTTCGGCAATATTGTTATAAACCAGACTTCCAAGCTTGACGCCGTAGTAGTTATAGAAGGTTTTCATATAGTCGCTCACTACTTCATCTGCTTCTGCCCCCATCAGACACTCAATGATCGCAGACGCAAAACCGGTGCGGTCTTTTCCTTCAGTGCAGTGTATCAGATATGGTCCTTCATGTGCGATCATAAAACGATAGCTTTCAGCGAGTCGATGTCCAAATTCTTCGGAATCAAGCTTTGTGCTCATGTTTAAAGCTGTGACCTCGCAACTGCTGTAGTAGCTGTTTTCATAGTCCTCATAAAGCTTGATGCCATTCTGGTAATCAGCCATATTGAAGACTGTTTTTATTTCTGCGTCTCTGATCGCTTCATCCGCTTCAAGATTACGATTCAGTTTTGGATTGACCGGTGAAGAAGATCTGTACAGGACATTTTCTTTGATCCCGGCTGTATCGATCATCCTGAAGTTGGCGAACTCTTCATC